>JAUVZS010000063.1:0-6855 GCA_030602435.1 Clostridia bacterium | reverse complement strand
TTCGCTCCAAACGTACCATTAAGTAAAAATCCTGTTAAATCCCTCTCTCAAGAGCTAATTGGGAAAATACCCCTCATTTATGGAGTAGAAGGGCTAACAGATGTAGCAGCCCATAGGCTGAAGACTCAATTTAATGAAAATAGCAAAATCCCTGCTTTCTGGGATGTTTTCCCCGAACTAAACCAAAACGAGATTGTGCCCTGGGGAAAAGAGGGAAAAATAGATCTCGGACAATTCTATCTCATATTTATCCGCGACAAAGACGAAGGAAAGAGAATCAAGAAGAGAATAGGAGTCACTCAATCTATAATAAAAGAAAAAGCAAAATACACAGAAATTTGGACCCAGGGAAAGAATCTCTTGGCCAGAATTCTATCGGCCATATACATAGGAGACTGGCTAAGCTTCTATCTAGCTATTCTGCAAGGAGTTGATCCCACACCGGTAAAGATGATTGATTTATTAAAAAAGGAATTAGAAAAGGTGTAAGCTTAAACCTCAAAGATCTCCTTTACTTTTCTTTCTTGCCTTTCATCTATCTCATTGATGAAATCATCAGTAAGGGCCTGAATGTCTTTGTCCGCCCTTCTTTTTTCATCTTCGGAGATATCTTTCTTTTTCTCTAAATCATCTATCTTTGTTCTTGCTTCCCGACGCAAATTCCTAATACTCACCCTTGTCTCTTCAGCCCATTGTCTGGCAAGTTTAGCTATCCCTTCCCTCCTTTCCTCAGTCAAAGGAGGAACAGCTAATCTGATGATGTTTCCGTCATTACTGGGATTTATACCTAAATCAGAAGCCAGGATAGCTTTTTCTACGTTATCGAGGATGGTTTTGTCCCAGGGCTCTATAACTATGAGGCGGGGTTCAGGAATAGAAATATTAGATAATTGCCCAAGACTCATTTTTGAACCATAACAATCTACCTTTATCCCCTTCACTAAATCTGCCCGCGCTCTTTCACTCCGCATCCGGGCATATCTATCTGCTAAATTTTGAACAGTTTGTTGCATCTTCTTTTTGGCCTTCTCATAAGTTTCCTTTACCATTTTCCCCTCCGGCCTCCTACTATTGTACCCACCTTTTCTCCCAAGAGTATTCTCTTGATATTGCCCCTCTTTTGAAGATTAAAAACAATGATGGGCAGGTGATTATCCCTGCAGAGTGAGATAGCTGTAGCATCCATAATTCCTAATCGTCTGTTGAGCACTTCTGTATAACTTATCTTATCAAACTTTTCGGCCTTTTTATCCTTAAGAGGATCAGAGGAGTATATCCCTTCTACCTTGGTAGCTTTCAAAATCACTTCTGCTTCTATCTCTAAGCCACGCAGAGCCGCTGCTGTATCAGTAGTAAAATAGGGATTCCCCGTGCCTCCAGCAAAAATAACTACTCTCCCTTTTTCTAGATGACGCAAGGCTCTTCTTCGAATATAAGGCTCGGCAATTTCTTGCATCTCAATGGCAGTCTGCACTCTAGTAACCACTCCCATCTTCTCCAAAGTATCTTGAAGAGCCAAGGCATTAAGAATGGTAGCTAACATACCCATATAATCACCAGTGGTTCTATCCATCCCTCCTTTACTAGCTATCTCGCCTCGGAAGATATTCCCCCCTCCTACCATTATTACTATTTCTACCCCTAAGTTTCTAACATCCCTGATCTCTGTAGCAACAAGGCGAACACGCGAGAAGGAAATTCCATAACCCTTTCTTTCAGCAAGACTCTCTCCCCCTATTTTCAAAAGAACCCTCTTCCATTTAACTGGTGTTCGATCCATCAATTATTCTCTGCTCTTTCCTTTAACTCATATCTTACGAAACGATTGATTTTGATATTTTCGCCGACTTTGGCTATGAACTGCTGTAAATACCGCCTTACTGTCTTTTTATCATCTTTTAAGAAGGGCTGTTCTAATAAACATACCCGACTATAAAACTTTTTTATTCGTCCATCTATAATCTTTTCTATGATTCCAGAGGGTTTACCTTCTTTCTCTGCCTGCACTTTAAGAATACTCTTTTCCTCTTCAACCACTTCCGCTGGAATATCCTCAGGGAAATTCCAACGGGGATTAAAAGCGACAATATGCATAGCTATATCTTTGGCAAATTCTTGAAATTCAGCATTTCTCGCCACAAAATCTGATTGACAGTGAATCTCTACTAATGCTCCTAACTTTCCGTTATGATGAATATAAGAGATAATTCTACCCTGAGTGGTCTTTTCTCCACTTTTTATTTCAGCAATCTCCATTCCTTTCTTTCTTAAAACCTTCTTCGCCTCTTCAATGTCACCCCCTGTTTCCTCAAGGGCCTGCTTACAATCAAGAACCCCTGCTGAAGTTTCCTTTCGCAGCCTTTTTATTTTCTCCATGGAGATATCCATTAGCCGCCACCCTCCGTTTTTTCCTTTGTTTTCGTTGCTTTTGCTTTCTTCGTTATTTTCGTTGCTTTTGCTTTTTTGTCCTCTGCTTTTCCTGCTTTTACCTTTTCTTTCTTTGCTTGTGTTTTCCCTGCCTTTATTTCCACTTTTCCTGTTTTTCTCGTTACTTTCGTTGTTTTCTTTGCTTGTGCTTTTTTTCCTACTTTGCTTTTCTCTTTTGGCTTTACTCCTGCCTTCTCAAGTTCCGCCTCACTCTTCTCCTCTATTATCTCCTCCGGCTTTACTTCTACCTTTTTTTCTACTTTCCCTACCTCTTTTTTGGCCTTTCCTGTTTCTTTCTTTGTTTTCTTTGCTTCTCTCTTCTTTGCCTTTTTTACTTTCTTTACTTTTTCTACTTTCTCTGCCTTTTCTACTATTTCTTTCTTTGCCTTCTCTTTAGCTTCCTCTACCTTTTCTACTGCTTTCTCAATCTCTTTTTTGATTTTCTCTGGCTCTTCTACCAGTTTTTCCACCTTTTCTTTAACTTTCTCTGGCTTTTCTGCTTCCTCTTGCTCCTCTATTTTTCCCTTCTCTGCTTCTTGTTTCTTTGTTTCTTCGACCTCTTTTACTAGCTCCTTTGCCTTCCCTTCAATCTCTTCTACTTCCTCTTCTACTTCCTCTTCTATCTCCTCCTTCTTCTCCATCTCTTCTTCCTTCTGTAAAATCTCATTGCCTTCCAAGATGGCATCAGCTATTTTTGTAGTGATCAACCTGATACTTTTTATAGCATCATCATTAGCGGGAACAAGATAATCCACCAAATTAGGATCGTTGTTAGAGTCTACAATGCCTATAACAGGAATAGCCAATTTCCTTGCCTCTCTAACCGCTGTTTCGTCCACTTTTATATCGGTGACGTAAATAGCCTCTGGAAGTTCATTCATTTCCCTAACCCCATCTAAATTCCGTTTAAGCTTTTCTAATTCTCGGCGTAAAACCATTTCTTCTTTCTTGGGTAATTTTTCCCACAAGCCCTCCGCTTCTTGAGATTCTAAATCGCTCAATCTCTCTATTCTTTTCTTTAGGGTAGAAAAATTAGTTAAAAATCCTCCTAACCACCTACTATTGATGTAAGAAGAATTACATCTCTTCGCTTCCTCTTTAATGCACCTCTTCGCCTGCTGTTTAGTTCCCACAAATAATATTTTTTCCCCTTCTGTAGCTAAATCTCTGACAAATTCACATGCTTCCGCTACTTTCTTCACTGTTTGAGTGAGATCAATAATATGCATCTGGTTTCTCTCTTGATAGATATAAGATTTCATCTTAGGATTCCATGCACCCTTGCGATGACCAAAATGAGCTCCCGCTTCCAACAGTTCCTTCATTGTAACCATAAACATCGGTATCTTCCTCCTTGGTATTTAAAGAATTCCTTCCTCTACACGAATCAATAAAGACTTTCCTTTTACTACAGGAAGAGCGTCGATCTTCTTAAGAGCATCTTGGGTAGCCTCTTCTTTTGCCTCATGAGTAAGCATTATTATAGGTACTGAACTTAGACTCTTTTTAGCTTTTCCTTTTTGTATGACTGACTTAATGCTTATATTGTGACTGCCTAAAATTCCAGATATTTTCGCCAACACTCCCACCCGATCAAGGACATTAAATCTTAGATAATATTCACTCTCGATCTCCCCCATCTTTTTCAAATTTAGATATCTTCTCTGTTGGGGAAGAATTAATTTCCTTCCCTTGGCTATACAGATTAAATCCTCTAATATGGCTATTGCAGTAGGATATTTACCGGCTCCTGGAGCTTGCATTCCTACTTCAACGCCTACCTCATCCCGCAGCTCCAGGCCATTCTCTATTCCCTCTAATTGAGCCAGTTCCTTATCCATCGGCACAAGAGCAGGATGAACCCTTACTTCCAAGTTGTTATCTCTTCGTTTGGCAATAGCTAGAAGTTTTATCCTGTACCCCAATTCCCTGGCAAAAAGAATATCTTGATAGGAGATCCTTCTAATTCCTTCTATAAAAACAGATTCGAGAGGTAGGAAATATCCCATGGCTAAACTAAGCAAAACTACTAATTTATGGGCTGTATCGTAACCATCAATATCATTGGAAGGATCCTGCTCAGCATAACCAATTTCCTGTGCCTTTTCAAGAACGGAGGAAAAATTCTCCCTTTTCTTTTCCATCTGGGTTAATATATAATTACATGTCGCATTAAAGACCCCTACCAGCTTCTCAATCTGGAAAGGTGAGAAGGTTAGACTTTCTATAAGACGATAGCTAGCAACATTAGAGGCTCTCACTCCCAAATAACAATCATTCTTTACCGCCTCCCCAAAAAGCTGACTCCCAATTCGTGCCAGAAGAGCCTTGTTAGCAGTGACTACATTCTTACCCTTTCTAAGAGCCTCTAAAATTATTTCCTTGGCAGGATTTATTCCTCCTATTACTTCTATTACAGTGTCAATCTTTGGATTTTCTAAAATCTCTTGGTGATTTGTAGTCAAAAGATGAGAAAGAACAGAGGTTGGTCTTTCTTTGTCTAAATGTTTAACAGCGATCTTCTCCAGGATAAACTCATAATCTCCCTTTTCTTTATTCTTTCGCTGAAGGAGCTCTACTATTCCTCCTCCCACCGTTCCTAGCCCAAATAAACCAATACGAACCACTTTTTCTCCCATCTTTAGTCCTTTCCTACCATGTACGGACCTGTGTCTGCCGTGCTCTGGCACGCGCACCGCTACTAATTAAGATGATAACACACTCCTCCTTTTCTGTCAAGAAGCGCCTCAGGGACTATTCCGTATCTCGTTGTTCGTATCTCGTATCTCGTTGGTTAATTAGTTAAACGGTTAATTGGTTAATTTTCTTGATACTTGATGCTCGATACTCAATACTGGATACTCGTCTTAGTTTCGTCTCTTCTCTTTCCTCTCCCTTTTACGAGAATCGAGCATCTAGAATCGAATATCTAGAACCACTCACTATTCTGCTTACAGCTTACAGCTTAAGGCTTACGGCTTTTTCTTCTTCAACTCATCTATTTTTTTCTCTAATCTTTTAATATCCTCCTTGGTAGCGATGTTAATCTGAGAAATTACTTCTTCTACTTTCTTTTTTATCTTCCTTTCTATTTCCTCTCTTTGTTTTTTCCCTTTTTCAATTAGTTCTGCTAATAGACCTTCTTTTTCTCCCCAGGCAATCTCTCCCTTTTTTGCCAACTCCTCTACTACTTCCTCTATTTTTTCCTGAGTAAGAGCCAGAACTCCTATCCCTGACAGAACAAGTTTTTTCAATAATTGATCCATTTTTCCCACCTCCTTCAAATTCGTTGTTCGTTGCTTGTTGCTCGTATCTCGTCAATTAATCTTTTTGAGCTCTGAAGAACTTTATTTTTAAACAAAATTACCCTGCTGTCGGTGGAAGCAAAGTAGTGTAAGATTCCTCGCCTGTCATTGCGAGCGAAACGAAGCAATCTCGTATTTTGTTCATAGTTTCTGGTCAATGAACTATGATCTCATAACTACCAACTATTTTATTATATAGAAAGCTTTGGGAAAGGTCAAAAAAAAGCGCTTGACAGGGAAGGATAAGATAGGGTATAATAAACACAGATTTAGCAAAAGGTATACAAGAAAAATGGAATTTTACTTATTCTTGCGGTATCGGAATTTCAGATTCTGAAGGAATAGGTCCTAATTTTCTAAGCAGTAAACAAGAGAGATGAAGGAAAGAACTTCCCTCTTCCCTTTTTGTGTTCCTTGTTCGTAGTTCATTGTTCATAGACTAAGATCTTCTGTTTGTTCATAGATCATTATTCGTTATTTTATCGACGAACTATGAACTCATAACTACGAACCATTAGAGAGGATAAGGATGCGCGAGATACAAGCTCCGAACAACGACATACGCAATACGCATCACGCACGACGCAATACGAAATTGCCGAGCGTAGCGAGGCGTATCTTGAGAAAAGCCAGTATAGGGATGATAATATTTTACCAAAAATGTATTTCTCCGTCCTTACCCGTCTCCTGTCGATTCTATCCTAGTTGCTCAGAGTACTTTCGACAGACTTTAGAAAAATATGGATTAATGAAAGGTACCTGGTTAGGGATAAAGAGAATATTAAGATGTCATCCCTTCTACCCTGGGGGTTATGATCCCATTTAAAAGGAGTTATTCATGGAGAAAAATGTTATTATAGCTATTGTTTTATCGATAATAATACTTTTATTTTATAACTTCTTTATCTTGCAGCGGCAAATTAGCCCACCTCAGGAGGAGGAAAAACCCTCTTTTGTTCAAACCCCTCCCCTACCAGAAGAAGTTTTTCCTGCAGGGGAAGAAGAATTAACTCTGGAAAACGATTATACAAAATTAGTTTTCACCCCCAGAGGAGGTAGGGTCAAATCCTGGTATCTAAAAAAATCCAAAAAAGAAATGATAGGAAAAGGAACTTATGCTCTG
>JAUVZS010000196.1:0-3740 GCA_030602435.1 Clostridia bacterium | reverse complement strand
GCCATTAGGATTACTCATCTACCTACGGGTATAATTGTTCAATGTCAGGACCAACGGTCTCAACATAAAAACAAGGCTACAGCCATAAGGGTACTCAAAGCACGTTTGTACAATCTTTATGAGCTAGAGAGAGAAAAAGAGTCAAAAAAAAGGCATGAGGAAAAGGCGAGAATAGAGTGGGGGAGTCAGGTACGTTCTTATGTTTTACACCCTTATACATTGGTTAAGGATCATCGGACAGACATTGAAAAAGGTGATGTAGAGAAAGTACTTAAGGGTGAGATAGATGAGTTTATAATTGCTTCATTGAAAAAATCAGTAGTGCCATAAATCGCACAACTCAGGATGTGGCACGATTAACCAACGATCACTAAATACTAACGACTAAATACCAACGACTAATTTAGAGGGGGGTTCAGGATGGGGGGATTCTATATAGGAAGGGAAAGAAGAGCGAGAAAAGCCTATGGATTTGATGAAGTAGCATTGGTCCCAGGGCAAAAGGCTCTCGATCCTAGTGATGTAGATATTAGCTGGAAAATAGGAGATTTGACTTTTTCCACTCCTATTTTAGCTTCAGCAATGGATGGAGTAGTAGATACGAACTTCGCTATCCAAATGGGAAAACTAGGGGGATTAGCTGTTCTTAATTTGGAGGGTGTCCAGACCCGCTATAATGAGCCAGTCAAGGCAATAGAGGAAATTGTCTATTCTTCTCCCGAGGAAAGTGTAGAAACAATTCAAAGAATTTACCGGGCTCCCATAAAGGAAGAATTAATAGAGGAGAGGATTAAGGAGATAAAAAAAGCCAAAATTCCTGTAGCTGTCTCTTGTATTCCTCAGCGAGCAGCTCGTTTTGGCTCTATAGCCGAGGAGGCAGGAGCAGATATTTTTGTTGTTCAGGCTACTGTAGTTACTACAGAATATATTTCTTCAAAAGACAAAAAACTGGATTTTAATAAATTTTGTCGTCAGCTTTCCATTCCTGTGATGGTGGGCAACTGCGTTACTTATGAAACTGCTTATGATCTTATGCAAACTGGCATAGCTGCTCTTCTGGTAGGAGTGGGTCCAGGAGCGGCCTGTACTACTCGGGAAGTACTAGGAGTGGGTGTTCCACAGGTTACCACTACCATAGATACATCTGCTGCTCGCGATGACTACTTTAAAAAAAGTGGCCGTTATATCCCCGTAATTACCGATGGTGGGATGAAATCAGGAGGAGATATTTGCAAAGCCCTGGCTTCAGGAGCAGATGCAGTGATGATTGGTTCTGCCTTTGCTCGAGCCAATGAGGCCCCTGGCAAGGGCTATCACTGGGGTATGGCTACCTCAGATGAAAACCTACCCCGGGGAGTGAAAGTAGCTGTAGGAACAACAGGAACATTAAAGGATATTCTTTATGGTCCAGCTAGGCTGGATGACGGTTCTCAAAACCTGGCCTGGGCCATAAGAACCTGTATGGGTTATTGTGGAGTTTCTGATATAAAGGAAATGCACGAAGTAGAAATGGTTATCGCCCCAGCCATAAAAAGTGAGGGTAAGTTCTTTCAAGAGGCCCAGCGGTTGAAAGGCAAGCGGTAAATACTAGACTGCTTTCTCTACTTTATGAGAGCGAATACAACTGGTACAGACATAGGCTCTCATTACTTGACCATTAAGTTTTATCTTGATGCGTTGAAGGTTAGGAAGCCATCTTCTCTTCGTTCGCCGTTTAGAATGACTTACTGTGTGCCCTGTACTTGATTGCTTGCCGCATATCTGGCATCTTTTCATAATTGCTTTTCCTTTTATAGTTCGTACCCCCTCACCCCTTCCCTCTCCCCACAGGGAAGAGGATTAAGGTGAGGGGAATTAACCAATGAGATACGTTTCTACTTTATAACATATTTTTAAGAAATGTCAAAAGATGCCTGATTTACCCAATTTTAACTCGTCTGTTCGTTACGCTAAAGGAGTAGGAGAAAAAAAAGCTCAACTTTTCAAAAGATTGGGCATCAGCACAATCTTTGACCTTCTTCATCATTTCCCTACCCATTATGAAGATCGCTCCCACATTGTTCCCATTGGACATACTCTAGCCGATAAAAAACAAGTAATTCAGGGTAAGATTCTTCTGGTTAGCCAACTCAAAGCGGGTAAGAATTTATCCATACTTAAAGTAGCGGTAAGGGATACTACAGGGATAATCTATGCTATTTGGTATAATCAAGAGTATCTTAGCCAATACCTCGAAAAGGGGAAGGAGCTCCTGATAAGTGGAAAAGTGGAGTGGAACTTTGGAGAAAGACAGATTAAGGTGGAAGACTTTGAGCTATTAACCGGCGATGAGGAAGATAACCTTCATTTGAAAAGAATTGTCCCCTTTTATCCTTTAACAGAAGGCCTATCCCACAGAATGCTGCGCCGAATTATCAAACTCAATCTGGAAAAGCTCTCTCCTTATCTAGTAGATATCCTGCCTCAGGAAATGAAGAGGCACTATGCATTTGTTCCCTTTAGAGAAGCGCTGAACAATATTCATTTCCCAGAAAGTTTTCCCCGCCAAAAAGAGGCTCATCGAAGACTTGTCTTTGAAGAATTTTTCCTTCTCCAATCCGCTCTTGCTTTGAAAAGAAGAGAATATAAAAAAGAGAGAGGAATTTCTTTTAAGGTGGGAGATGGGTTGATTAAATCATTTTTCCATTCCCTTCCTTATCCACTTACCTTATCCCAGAAAAGAGTAATAAAAGAAATTCTGGAGGATATGCATGATTCTCAACCCATGAACCGTTTGCTGCAAGGGGATGTAGGCTCGGGAAAGACTATAGTGGCTACCATCGCCTTACTGACAGCTATCCTTAATGGATACCAGACAGCTTTAATGGCTCCTACTGAGATTCTTGCTCAACAACATTGGTTAAATCTAAGAGAACTTTTACATCCTTTGAATATTAAGCTAGCTTTATTGGTAAGCGATCTTCCTTCTCGAGAAAAAAAAGAGATTCTAAAGGGACTAAAAGAAGGCAGAATACAGTTGGTCATAGGAACACATGCCTTAATTCAAGAAGAAGTTGATTTTTATAAGCTAGGGGCAGTAGTTATCGATGAACAACATAGATTTGGAGTTATGCAGCGACTGAGCCTGCGGAGCAAAGGCAAGCTTCCTGATGTTTTAGTGATGACAGCTACTCCTATTCCCAGAACATTGGCTTTAACTTCTTACGGCGATCTGGATCTTTCTATAATTGACGAACTTCCACCGGGACGTAAATCCATCATTACTCGCTGGACAAGTGAGAGCAGGAGAAAAGAGCTTTACCAATTTATTACACAGGAGCTAAAGAGAGGAAAGCAGGCTTATTTTGTCTATCCCTTAATCGAGGAGTCAAAGGAGCTAGATTTAAAGCCAGCTCAGGATGCGGCTGATCACCTCAAGAGAGATATTTTTCCAAATTTTAAAGTTCAATTGCTCCATGGAAGAATGAAAAGAGAGGAGAAAGAAAAAATAATGCATCTTTTACGTACGAAAAAAATAAGCATTCTTGTTTCTACTACAGTAATAGAAGTGGGAATTGATATTCCTAACGCTAACCTGATGGTCATAGAAAATGCTGAGAGGTTTGGCTTAGCTCAACTTCATCAACTTAGAGGAAGGGTGGGCAGGGGTGCCAAGCAGTCTTATTGTTTCTTGCTTACGGGAAAGAAGATTTCTAAAGAGGGAAGAAAGCGAATGAGGGTTATGTGTGAAACAACCGATG
>JAUVZS010000278.1:0-2594 GCA_030602435.1 Clostridia bacterium | reverse complement strand
CTGCGCAGTAAAGCAGCCCTTTGGCTGTTTTTGGTTTATTTTCTCCCGTAAAGACCAACATTTTAAATTTTTCATTCTTGTCTTGAATGAGATTGATCCCGGTCTTCACTCCATATTGGAATTGACCAATATGAGCTGGTCCAATCTTTTGTTCTCCTTGTCTTTCTGGGCTTTTCTCTGCAATAGCATCGTTAACCTTTATTTTGCCATTCATAATTTTTTCTTTTATTTCTTCTGAAACCCCTCCTTCTAATCCTAATTGATTAGGAGCCATGAAACCAGCTATTCCTACTCCACAGTGACCTAGCTGAACTATAGGGGACTGCCCTGAATAATTTACAAAATCGAGGCAAGCTGTAGGTTTTCCCGAAAGAAGAGTGCCGATGCTCTGGGTAACTGCAGTTGGCCAATCTCCTTCACAACTTGCAGCAGTAATGTCCCTCTTGGAAAGAAGCCAGCCTATGCTCAGGCAGGGAGCAACCCCAATATAAGGTTCTCCCATCTCTGGCCAGCATCTAAAGGCAGCCGAAGTAAAACCATTGGCTTCAATTATCGAGCGAAAAGCATGATAGAGCCGAGATGCCTTATAGATAAGTTCATCCTGAATTAGTACGAGCCTGCCCTTCTTCATCTCTTCAGCGGTTTCCTTAATCTCCTCCTCATTAAAATGGACTTCACCCTTATATCCTTTGGCCAATCCTGTTCGATAGCTCTCCATTACTGCTGTCCAGTCTATGGTGTCCATTCGCGTACCAAGGAGCTTAGCATAGGCAAGCTGATCTCCACTAGCTGAGTGAAATCCGCCCGGGGCATCACCAAAACGCCCTAAAAGGTCCTTTCTCAGTTCCTTTACGCCGAAAAACACCTGAAGAAGCATCTTAATTGCATTTTGATATTCTGGATCTTCAGGCCATCCGGCGAGGGGATAGATATAACGACCCAACCTTTTAGCCACATAGTTATTCATTATTACTCCGCACCAGGCATTGGTAGTCCATTCAGGAGTCTCTAACTCTGCCTCTGAGGGAGCAGTAACGATAAGAGGAATCTTAGAAAGGTAGGGATCATTAGCCAAAGTTAAGAAAGTATTCCCGTTAGGAAAAGCACTATTGAGTATAATAATGACATCTACCCGTTCTTGAGTAAATAAGTTAGCTACCTTAGTAGCCTCGTCAGGACCAAAGATTCTTTGAGGATAGAGAATCGAATCCTTACTTATTACTCCTTCTTCTTCAAACTGAGTAAAAAGAGTTTCAAACTGTTCTTCTACCATCTGTTTACCTAGGGAGCTAAAAACACCTATAGAGTTAGCTACTATCCCTATTTTAGGAGCTTTCTCTTTTTTATAGTTGACATGGTAGTTCATCTTCTATTTTCTCCCCATTTTAACAAGATGAACAAGATGAATTAAATAAGCAGTAGAAATTTTAATAATGTCCATACTCTTCTACTGCCTCAAAAAAAGCTGTTATATTTCTCCAGGGAACTCCTGGCTGAAGCATATGACCAGGAGCTATTAATAAGCTCCCTTCTCTTCCTACTGTCTCAATTCTTTTCTTTACTTCGTCTTTTACTTCTTCTGGCGTTCCAAAAGGTATAGTAGTTTGACCTCCTACCGTACCCCAGAAAGCAAGTCGATGCCCGTATTTTTTCTTTAATTCTGCTGGATCCATAGCTTCCGGTTGCACTGGGTTGAGCACTTCAATGCCAATCTCAATTAATTCTGGAACTGTTTTTTGAATGTTTCCATCACTATGATAAGAGATTATCACTTCTGGATTGATTCTTTTGGCTGCCAGAATAATACTCCGCATCCTTTCCTTAAACCATTCTCTCCACATGTCGAGACTTATGAGCATTCCTCTTTGGGTTCCCATATCGTCACCTAAGTGGATATGGTCAACTCCTGCCTCAGCAAAACGTCGAATCATAAATCTTCGCATCTCAGTAACGTGGTCCAAGAGATATTTGGCAAAAGACCTGTTCCCCATAAAATCAAAAAGAAGATTTGCCATTCCCCTTAGTTGCCAGCTAACTTCGAAAATAGTCATAGGCATCATAGCTGTGGCACATAATTCTTTTTTATGAATCTGTTTTACCTGGTGTTCAAGATGTTTATGACGATAATTAGCCTCATAGTCACTAAAAGGATATTCTTGCAATTCCCTCATAGTTTTCAGATTGCGCATTGGATAGACAAAACCGAAGAGATGAATATGCTGGGGATCGTGCGAAGTCGTGGTAATGTACCCCACTCCCCATTCTTGGTCAATCCAAGGGGAAGAAGGTGGCTCACCTGCCCCCCATTCGCCCCCTCCTTGCTCACCGCCAAGTGGAAGTAATCCGGTTTTCGGAGTATTTTCTTCCTCAAAAAGATTTTTGTTAATCCAAGAGGATGATTGTTTGCCTAAGTAATTAGAGAAATCTCGCTGGTATTTGGTGGGGAGCCACCTTATTGTTCTCATCTCACAGCTAAAATATTCCAGGGGATTAAAAGACCCTGTCTTTTCCTGGATTAGCTTACCAATTTGATAAGTCCACCACAGATCCTTTGGTACTTTGTCTGGTTTTTGCCTCTTAAGAGCTCTAATGAC
>JAUVZS010000119.1:0-5019 GCA_030602435.1 Clostridia bacterium | reverse complement strand
CGAGCATATTGGGCCCATGAATTGGTACGAGATACAAGCAACGAGCGACTAGCAACGAATTACCAGCTGGCTTTTTTAACTCCAGGGACAACACCGTCATGGGCTAGATAACGAAAACAAATCCTGCATAGACCAAATTTTCTGATATAACCTCTAGGTCGTCCACAGATTTGACATCTATTGTAACCACGAACTTTAAACTTTGGTTTTCTTTTAGCTTTTTCTATCAAAGCTTTTTTTGCCATTTCCTCTCCCTTTTTGTGTTCATTGTACGCTCGCTCTTACGAGCTCGCTGGTAGTTCATAGTTCATTGACTAAATCAATAGTGACATTCGTCACTATTGAACTGCGAACTACTTACTGTTTTTGTCGATGAACTATGAACTATGAACTATGAACTGTTTTAAAAGGCATCCCCAGAGAAGCAAGTAGTTCCTTAGCTTCCTCATCTTTTTTAGCTGTAGTTACTATAGTTATGGATAAACCCTGGATGTTTTCTCCTTCATAAGGAACTTCTGGAAACATCAATTGTTCTCGCAAACCTAGAGTAAAATTACCTCTGCCGTCAAATTGGTTTAAAGAAATACCCTGAAAATCTCTAATTCTGGGTATAGCCAAATTAAATAACCTATCTAAAAACTCATACATCTTTTCCCCTCTGAGGGGACCTTTGCAACCTATAGAAGTACCTTTTCTCAAAGAAAAACCAGCAATAGACTTTTTAGCCTTGGTAATTATAGGTTGCTGCCCACTAATCAAAGCAAGACTCCTCTTAGCTGCGTCCAGTAATTTAGTATCCTTTTTAGCGCCACCTGCCCCTATATTAAGACAAACTTTCTCAATCTTAGGAACCCCCATAAGATTCTTGTAGCCAAATTTCTTAATCATCAACGGAATGATCTCTTTCTTATAGATTTCTTTAAGTCTAGCCACCGTCCTATCCTTTTCTAATCAATCGTTTCTCCACACTTTTTACAAAACCTTAGTTTTTTCTCTTCGGTCAATGATTGCTTCGATATGGTCATTCCTATCCTTGTTTTTTTTCCACAGCGTGGACACACTAACATCACATTACTACTGTGGATGGGAGCTTCCCTTTCTACTATTCCACTTTGCTGTCCTCTTCGAGTAGGCCGAATATGCCTTTTAGTAATATTAACTCCCTCCACAACTAATCTATCCTCTTTGGGGATTTTTTGAATCACCTTACTCTGCTTTCCTCTATTTTTACCAGAAATAACCACTACTTCATCCTTCACTTTTATCTTAGACACTACTTCACCCCAATTAAATCATATATAGTATTTAGTATATCGTATATCGAAAAGGAAAAAGTGCCTAACCCCTGATTTTGACTACTAGCTATAAGCTAGTCATAATACTAAAAGGAACTATAAAGAACCATCTTTTCCGAAATTAGGTAATTCATGATGCGCATTGCACAACACGATATACTATATACGACATACGATATACGGTTTTTCAAAGTACCTCAGGTGCTAAGGAAATAATCTTCATAAAATTCTTTTCTCTAAGTTCCCGGGTTACAGGACCAAAAATTCTTGTTCCTCTTGGGTTTCCAGTTGCGTCAATTAATACTGCTGCATTCTCGTCAAATCTTACATACGAACCATCTTGCCTACGTATTTCTTTTTTTGTCCTAACAACTACTGCCTTCACTACCTCGCCTTTTTTTATTTCACTATTAGGAACAGTCCTCTTCACCGACGCCACTATTATATCCCCTATTCGAGCATAACGACGCGATGATCCCCCTAGTACTCTTATACACATTAATCTCTTCGCTCCAGTATTATCGGCAACCACAAGTTGAGTTTGAAGTTGAATCACTTTACTCCTTCTCTTCTTGTTAAAATCTCAGCTATCCGCCAGCACTTTTCTTTGCTCAAAGGTCTAGTTTCTACTACCCTTACTATATCACCTTTTCGACATTTATTCTCAGGGTCATGAACCTTTATTTTTTTCTTTTTTCTTATCTTTTTCCCATATAAGGAATGAATAAATTCACGTTTAATAAGCACTACGGCTGTCTTATCCATTCTGTCACTTATTACTTCGCCCGCTCTTTCCTTTTTTCGCTTTATTCTATTATCATTCAAGCTTTTCTCCTGCCTAATTTTATCTCTTTTTCTCGAAGTAAAGTCTTTATTCTGGATATAGTCTTTTTTATCTCTCTAACCTTGGAAGGGTTTGTCGCTTTTCCCTGAGCCGCCTCTATCTTCAAGTCAAACAACTCTCTTTGAACATCCTTAAGACGTTCATAAAGATCCTCCTTCGACAAATCCCTTAATTCTTCCACTTTCATAATTTATCCTCATGGTAAGAGGAAATAATCTTGGTTTTAAAAGGAAGTTTATAAGAGGCTAGGTGAAAGGCCGCCTTAGCTTTCCTTTTCTCTACTCCTCCCAGCTCAAATAAAATTCTTCCCGGTTTAATTGGTGCTACCCAAAAATCAGGTTCTCCCTTACCCTTTCCCATACGGGTCTCCAAAGGTTTCTTGGTAACTATCTTATCAGGGAAAACCCTGATCCAAAGACGTCCCTCATGTCCTACAGAACGAACTATGGTAATTCTAGTCGCTTCTATTTGGCGAGCGGTTAGCCACTTTGCTTCTTGAGCTATCAAACCATACTCTCCAAAGTTTAACTTTGTTCCACGGGAAGCTTTACCCCTTAGTCTACCCCTCTGGACCTTCCTATATTTAACTCTCTTCGGCTGGAGTTTCATTCTTAAATTTCTCCTCGGATAAAGTAGGCAAAATTTCTCCCTTATATATCCACACCTTTATTCCAATACATCCATAAGTAGTATGAGCGGTAGCAACTCCATAATCAATATCTGCCCTTAAAGTATGCAAAGGAATCCTTCCTTCTTTCATCCACTCTTTTCTAGCGATTTCCGCTCCAGCAATCCTTCCTTTGCAAGCAATTCTAATCCCTTGTGCACCAAATTCCATTGTCCGTGAAATAGCCTCTCTCATAGCCCTTTTTGCCGATGTTCTCCTCTCCAACTGAAAAGCTATGTTCTCTGCTACTAATTGAGCATCTAATTCTGGTCGAGTTACTTCCTGCACATTCAGGAAAATACTTCCACCTCTTATTAATTTTTCCAAACCTTCCTTGGTTTTCTCAACTGTTTCCCCTTTTCTTCCAATAATGATACCGGGTCGAGCAGCAAAAATATTTATCCGCACCTTATTAACAGCTCTTTCTATCAAAATTTTTGAAATATTAGCTTTTTCAAATTTTTCTTTGAGAAACCTGCGGATTTTAAGATCCTCATGAAGACATTGTGCATAATTCTTTTCCTCATACCACCTACTTACCCATCCTCTAATTATTCCTATTCTTAAGCCTAAAGGATTAACCTTTTGTCCCACTGCTTAATCTCCTTTTTCCTATCCCTCAACAATTACAGTAATATGTGAGGTTCTTCGCCTTATCATATCAGCCCTACCTCTTGCTCTAGGTTTCATTCTTTTAAGAATAGACCCTTTGTCTACAAAAGCTCTTTTTACGTAAAGAGCATTGGAGGCTAACCCAAAATTATTCTGAGCATTAGCCATAGCAGACTTTAGAACTTTTTTTACCTTTCGGGCATTACCAATGCGGGTAAAATTTAAAATCTTTATCGCCTCTTCTACTTGCTTACCCTTAATAAGATCAGTAACTCTTTTTACTTTTAAGGGAGACACCCGTACATATTTTGCCACAGCCCTCACTTCCATCTGAGAACTCCTATATTCGTATCTCGTATTGCGTCGTGCGTATTGCGCATTCTTTAAGTGTCATTGCGAACGAACAGAGTGAGCGAAGCAATCTCTCTTTTTTTACGCAATACGCATCACGAACTTATTTCGGTGATATAGTTCTTTTTGAATGGGCCCCATGATGCGTGAACTTGCGTGTAGGAGCAAATTCACCTAATTTATGACCTACCATATCCTCAGAAATGTAAACACGAAGAAAATCCTTGCCGTTATGAACAGCAAAGGTATAACCTACAAAGTCAGGAGTAATCGTAGATCTACGGGACCATGTCTTGATGGGTTTCTTTTCGCTTCCTCTTCCCATCCTCTCTATTTTCTTCAACAAAGATGGCTCAACATAAGGGCCCTTCTTAATCGAACGTCCCATACTTTTCTCCCTTTTTTAGTCGTTAGTATTTAGTCGCTAGTACTTAGTATTAATTTGATATTCCTTTTCTTGCTAAATACTATTCACTAACGACTAACGACTAATTTTATCGCTTTTTTTTCCTTCTTTGAACGATGAATTTATCTGAGAATTTCCTCTTTTTTCGGGTTTTTCCCCCTTTAGCAGGCTTACCCTGTGGACTCACCGGATGCCTTCCGGGACCACTACGACCTTCTCCTCCTCCATGAGGATGATCTACAGGGTTCATAGCTGATCCCCGTACCCGAGGACGCCGACCCAACCATCTAGATCTACCAGCTTTGCCAATCATAATGTTTTCATGTTCTAAATTTCCTACCTGGCCTAAGGTAGCCTTACATTCCAAAGGAATCAGCCTCACTTCACTTGAGGGAAGCTTAATTTGAGCAAACTTCCCCTCTTTACTTAAAAGCTCAGCGCTTGTTCCCGCAGATCGAACCAATTGGCCCCCTTTCCCTTTTTTTAACTCAATATTGTAAATGGAACTTCCTTCAGGAATCTTTCGTAAAGGAAGAGCATTTCCAGGTTTTAGCGCAGCTTCTTCACCTGAAATAATCTCATCTCCTACTTTTAAAGCCAAGGGAGCGATTATATATCTTTTTTCTCCATCCTTGTAATGGAGAAGAGCAATTCTGGCTGACCTATTAGGATCATATTCAATGGAAGCAACATAAGCTGGAACCCTTTCTTTGTCTCTTTTGAAATCAATCAGGCGGTACTTTCTCTTGGCTCCCCCTCCTCTGTGCCTTATGCTGATTCTGCCTTGATTATTTCTACCAGCTTTTTTCCCTAAACTGACAACGAGGCTTTTTTCCGATTTTTT
>JAUVZS010000093.1:0-5648 GCA_030602435.1 Clostridia bacterium | reverse complement strand
AGAAATGGTGAAAAGTCTGAAGAAGGGGGATAGAGTAGTAACCACGGGAGGAGTCTACGGCACCATGACCAGGATTAAACCTGACCATGTGGAAGTGGAAGTGGCCGACAAGGTGAGGCTCAGGGTACAGAGGGGGGCGATATCCGCCTTAAGGAGAGAAGAATAAATTAGAGTTGTCTACTATACATGAAGAAACGACATATTGGGAAGCTGGATTCATATAGGCAAAAGATAAAAATGTTGGATAGCGTTATTGAATCTTCCTTTGATGGTCTGTGGATAAGCGATGGTGAAGGGACAGTATTGAGAATAAATAAAGCATCGGAAAAAATCAATGAAGTCAAAGCCTCGGATGTAGTTGGGAGAAACGTAAGAGATCTAATAAATGAGGGTTTCTATGATAAATCTGTAACTTTAGAAGTTTTGGAGAAGAAAACTACTGTCACTTTGCTGCAAAAAGTGAGAAGTGGAAAAAAAATCCTGGTTACAGGAAATCCAATCTTTGATGGGAAGGGAAACGTAGAGTTAGTCGTCGTAAACGAACGGTATATCCCTTATCTGGATGAGCTTGAGGAGAAATTAAGAGAAAGCCAGAGTTTAACAAAAAAATATCAGCGTGAGCTCTCCAAGATCCAGCTCGGGAGTCTGGACAGAGATAACATAATCCTTAAGAGTGAGGCTATGGAAAAGGTGATGCAGACCACTTCAAAAATCTGTAGCCTGGATTGTTGCGTTCTTCTCCTGGGTGAGTCTGGTGTAGGTAAGAGTTTAATTGCTAAGCTCATTCACAGACACTCTTCCAGAAGCAAGGGGCCTTTTATGTGTATTAGCTGTGGAGCTATTCCTGAGTCTTTGATAGAATCCGAATTATTTGGCTACGAAGAAGGGGCTTTTACAGGAGCAAGCAAGGAAGGAAAGCCTGGGATCTTTGAATTAGCAGATAAAGGAACTCTTTTTTTAGATGAAATTGACCAGTTACCCTTCCATCTTCAGGCAAAATTATTGCACTTTCTGGAAGATAAGGAAATCCTAAGAGTGGGTGGAACAAAATATAAGAAAATTGATGCTCGGGTAATTGCGGCCAGTAACCAGAGTCTGGAGAAGCTGGTTAGGGAGAGGCAGTTTCGGGAAGATCTTTTTTTCAGGCTAAACGTCATTCCCATCCATATTCCTCCCCTCAGAGAAAGGCCGGAGGACATTCCTCCTTTGATTAGTTTCTTTTTGAGTAATGACAATAAAAAATATAAAAAGGAAATGTCTATATCTTCCGGTGTTGTTGATATTCTCTGTGAGTATGATTTCCCTGGAAATGTGAGAGAACTGTCAAATCTTATGGAGAGAATGGCAGCTCTGGCTGAAAACAAGAAGATTGAGCCCAAAGATATACCCCAATATGTTAGAAAGCTTCTGAATATCTCTCTTTCTTTACAGGAAGAAGAGCTACTCTTGAGGAAAGCCATAGGGCGGGTAGAATCTTTTATGATTAGGAAAGCTATAGAAAAATATAGCAGTCAACGCAAAGCAGCCAGGGCTTTAGGTGTAAATCAGTCCACCATTGCCAGAAAAATGAGAAAATATGGAATAAATAGTATGATGCCATAATGCATCATAGATGCATTATGGCATCATTCCTTTCAGTGAGTGCAAACACTAATTTCTCGTCCCGCCTCTCTTACTTTTAGGCAGATTTGCATCAATTTTCCTTTAATCCATGCCTACAAATTCTGACCCTATATCTGGCTTTCCGCTATTTATAATGCTTAGAGAAAAATGGCACAAAATTTGCTCCGTTCCAAAATGACTATAGCTCTTTATAAAAGTATCCCAAAATAAGGACAATAAGTACGATGTTAAATTCTCAAGAAAATCAATTATTGAAAAAATGCACTGAGAATCTCCAGAAAGACATCCAACATTCCCAAATTCTTTTTCAATTCGATGAGGAGGAAAGATCCCTGGATAAAGCCAAGAAGATTATAGCAAATTTAGGGGTAAATATTGTGGATACAAAAATCTTCGATTTTCCGGAAGACTCCATCTCCTTTGCTCTTTTTAAATTAAGTGTTACTGATGTGAGAGAGGTGGTGTTGGCCTTATCAGAGTACAGCTATGCTCCAATTAAAGGATACAATGCTACATTTGTACTCTGATTTGTGGTAGTCGCTGAAGTTAAAGGTTAAAAAGGAGAGTAATAATGGCAGTTTTAGAAGAACCGATAAAAGAGCCTCTTGTGTTGAAAAATTATATTGATGGAGAATGGGTAGAATCAAAAGGTGAGCTCCAGGATATTGTTAATCCAGCGACAGGTAAGATAATAGCAAAGGTTCCCTATTCAACCAGAGAAGAAGTAGATGAGGCCGTTGAGGTGGCGAAAGAGGCATTTCCTGAATGGAGGAGGACCACTCCTCTTGCGAGGGTGAGGTGTCTTTTTCGCTTAAAAGAGCTTCTAGAGGAGAATTTCGAGGAGGTAAGCAGAGTTCAGACAATGGAGCACGGAAAGACTATTGATGAATCACGAGGAGAAACGAGAAGAGGAATTGAAAATGTAGAGGTTGCTGCCGGAATACCTACGCTGATGATGGGATATAACCTGGAGGATATTGCAACCGGGATTGATGAGTACCTTATACGTCAACCCCTAGGAGTTTTCTCGTGTGTTGCTCCTTTTAATTTTCCCTTCATGATTCCGCTCTGGTTTGCACCATATGCTCTTGGCACGGGAAATTGCATCATTGTTAAACCATCGAGCCGATGTCCCATTACTCAGACAAAATTAGGCGAACTGGTAGATGAAGCTGGTTTTCCTCCGGGTGTTTGGAACATCGTACATGGATCAGGCTCAATGATCTCATCAGCTCTCATAGAGCATCCCGACATTGAAGGGATAAGCTTCGTTGGCTCTACTCGTGTAGCAAAAGAGATTTATCGGCAGTGTGGGGAAAACGGCAAGCGGGTCATCGCTCAGGGAGGAGCAAAGAACTTTATGGTAATCATGCCAGATGGCGATTTGAGAAACACAATCCCTGCTTTCATGACATCTTTTTTTGGCAATACGGGTCAAAGATGCCTATCAGGAGCAAATGCTGTTGTTGTTGGCGAAGATGATGCCTTCTACAAAAGGTTCAAAGAAGCATTTGTAGATGCAGCGTCCAGGATAAGAATAGGCTATGGCCTTGATGAGGCAGTTCAAATGGGGCCTATGCTGTCAGAGAAGGCGAAAGAGAGGGTATTGGGATATATAGAAAAAGGCATAGAGGAGGGAGCAAAACTTATCCTTGATGGAAGGAAAGTAAAAATTACAGGAGATTATCCTGAAACTTGTTTTCTCGCTGCAAGCATTTTTGAGGACGTTACAGTAGATATGACTATTGCTAAGGACGAGATTTTTGGACCTGTGGGAAATATTATGAGAGCAAAAGATCTTGACGAGGCAATCAGGATAATTCATACCAGTCCCTACGGAAATGCAGCATCTATTTTCACCTCCAGTGGCAGGTTTGCCAGAGAGTTTCAGTACAGGGTCAACTGTGGCGACATAGGTATAAATGTCGGTATAGCCGCTCCCATGGCCTTTTTCCCTTTTAGCGGAATGAAAGACTCTTTCTTTGGTATCTTGCACGGACAAGGGCAAGAAGCTATTCGCTTTTTTACGGAAAGCAAAGTTGTGATTCAAAGATGGTGGTAAAATGCAACTAACAACTGCTTCTGAAATAATTAGGTTTGCGAAAGAACTGGAGGATAGAGCAGCAAAGTTTTATGACGGGTTAGCCACAAGGTATCCGGAAGCAAAGGAGATCTTTTCATCCTTTGTGAAAGAAAATCGGAAAAACAAAATTCTGGTACAAAGAGCCTACAATGAGGTTGTAACCGATGCCATTGAGACAGGTTTTTCCTTTGAAGGGTTTGAGGCAGATCCGTACATGATTGATGTTGACTTGGCTCAAGGTGCAGACTTATCTCGTGCGGTAAAAAAAGCACTGGAAATAGAGGGAAAAACTCAAGCCTTTTATGCCACTGCAGCAGAAATGTCAAGGGCACTCCTTGCTGATATTCCACGGACTTTTGAACGCATCGCAAAAAAGAGAGCTGAACGTAACGTAAAACTAACACCACTTTTATGAGAGGGAAAACCGTGGTCTGTGATTCCAAAAAGCTAATCGGTGAGTTATGTGAGAAGGCACAGCAGCTTTGTCTGGGTGCTCTGGAGGTGATTTATAGAAGAGGACTAGGGCATTTTGACAGGCTAAAAACTTTTGCTAATAGATATGGGTCAAAAATCAAGTAAAGGAGGTGGTGGTAACTATTTTAAAAGCACAGACCCCTAGCCAAGTCCAATTATCCAGGAGGTAAAGCATATGAGGAGTTTAACAAGGACCACATTGACAATCATTATGGTGGCGGCAATAGCCGTGGGGGGATGTAGTTTTTTGAGTTTGGCGGCTGAGCCAGAGGTTATAAAAGTTGGTTATACTGCACCGTTCACAGGTACAGCTGCTGAGTTCGGGACAAACGGTTGGCGAGGTGTCCAACTGGCGCTGGAAGAGATCAACGAGAAGGGAATTATCATTAATGGTAAAACACATAAGATTAAGATTATACGCTACGACAGCGTCTGTACACCAACAGAAGGTGTGGCAAACGTTCGTAGACTCGGGATGGAAGATAGGGTTGTGGCAATTCTCGGTGATCATTGCAGCTCCGTTTGTATGGCTATAGCTGAGGTATGTGACGAGCTGAAAATCCCAGGGTTAACCATCGAGTGTGCGGCTGATGCGGTAACTAGTCCCGGACACGAGTTTTATTTCAGAATGCGTCCTTCCATGGGTCTGATGACTCCTCTGGCAACCCCGGTGATTATGAAGCTCAATCCGAAGACTGCAGGATTTTTGTCTATAAACGACGACTATGGAAGATCATTCGTAGATTCTTTTAAGAATGAGCTAGGGAAGCGGGGAGTCAAAATGGTGAGCGAAGGCTACTTTGAGCGAGGAACCACTGATTTTATGATGTACTTGACCAAAATAAAAAGATCTAATCCTGATATTGTCTTCTATATTGGAGTGACTCCAGAGGGAGCTATGATCCTAAAACAAGCAAGAGAGCTTGGACTCATACCCGACATCAAGTTCATTGGAGCTGAAGAAATGGGTGAGATGGAGCTCGTTAAACTGGCTGGCGCGGAAGTGGTGGAGGGAACTTACGCAATTAGTCTTTGGGGAGCTGTTCCTGCTGAATTTGAGAAGCGAGTATGGGATAAATTTGATGCCCCTATGCACTACGCGATCATCTTTGGTTATGATGCGCTCCGGGTGGTCGCCAAGGCCATTGAATCAGCTCAGTCCTTGGATCCGGTAAAAATCAAAGACGCCATGAAGAAAGTCGAATTTCAAGGCCTGGAAGGCTATATAAAGTTTGAGAACTTTGACAATTACAAAAATCAAGGCCGATACAGCCCCAGAGTAATTCAATGGATGAAGGCTGGTCAACGGGAAGCTCTCTAAAGCTGGATGTGACGTTATGAATAATGTTCTTCAGAATAGATGGGCTCCGGTTTTTTTGATTCCCTTGGAGGTTTTATGGTATGATACTCCAAGGGAATCAAAAAGCGGAAATGTAACCTTTTACCTAACAGAATAGGGAGGTTGAAT
>JAUVZS010000051.1:0-7314 GCA_030602435.1 Clostridia bacterium | reverse complement strand
CCTAAAATAAAAGGCTATAACTGTTGTGTCACTACTAGCAAATATCAAGGAGTTATCAGGGTCAAGAAGAGATTCAATAAAATCGTCAAAACCATTAGGATTATCAGAATCTATAAATTTTTCACCTTCTCTTATCTCTTTTTTTATTCTATCCGTACTTAGACATAACGTGTTAATGGCTTCCATTCTTTTTTGATTCAATCGGAAAGTTTCCATTCCTACATAATAAGCAGTACAAATAACCCCTAAGCTAATAAGACTAACAGCGGAAGCTATCAACACTTCTATAAGGGTAAACCCTTGAGACTTTTTTACGGTCGCCAATTTATTCCCCTCTTGTAAACATAAAAAGTTATAGTTCTGGTAATCTCTTTTCCAGGATAAGCATGGGAAGTCCAGCTGGAAGATATGCTTACTTCTTTGACAGGTACTTCTATTTCAACAGAAGGCTCCATTTGAACAGTTACCGTTGTTTCAGTTACCGTTGTCCCCGTCTCCGACTCAGTAGTAATATCGACAAAATCAGTCCCCCTTATGTTCTCCATTTTTCCTACTATATATTTATCTTCTACCACAGTATCTTTTATTTCCTGGGTTAAAGAGCTGATTTTTATAAAACCGGTAACTGTTCCCAGAAGAGCTACGGTGATAACAAACAAAGTGGACACAGCCTCAATTAAAGTAAAACCGGGTCTATTGGACATTTTTACATTCTCTTTCTATTTTATAAGTTTTATAAAGTGAATCATTTTGTATCTCATATTGCTTAAAGCGTATTGCGCAACCGGGTCACGACTTTTCCCCCTCACCTTAATCCTCTCCCCTGTGGGGAGAGGAAAGCGTTCTTTCTATCGATGAACTACGAACTGGTTGTATTATAGCATTTGAAGGTATTTTAGCAAGGGCAAGACTTATATTTTTTTGACATTTGCCTCATTTGATGTATTATAATGGGATTAAAAAGGCGGTGAAGCTATGTTAAAAGTGGGTTTAGTAGGATGTGGAGTTATCGGTACAGAAATTGCTAAAGCTGTAGATAAAATGATACCCGGTTTAGAGCTGGTAGCTATATGTGACAAAAATAAAGCAAAGGAGGATGCACTAATTCATTCCCTGGAGAAAATACCTATTTCAACTACCATAGATGAAGTCATAGAGAGAGCAGATTTAGTAGTAGAAGCTGCTTCCGCCGATATAGTGGGAGAGCTAACAAAGAAAGCTATTAATAAAAAGAAAGATATTATGATTATGAGTATAGGGGGAATGATAGACCATTTTAATCTTTTTGATGAGGCAAGAAAGAGGGGATGCCGAATTTATTTTCCTTCTGGAGCAATTGCTGGCCTGGATGGTATAAAAGCTGCTGCAGAAGCCCATATAGATTCGGTGACTTTAGAGACTTATAAGTCCCCTTCAGGGCTTGAAGGGGCTCCTTATCTTGAAGAAAAAAAGATTGACTTGAGAAAAATCAAAAGAAAAACCACCATTTTTGAGGGAAGTTCTAGAGAGGCGGTAAAAGCTTTTCCTAAAAACATAAATGTAGCTGCAGTCTTAAGTTTTGCTGGAATAGGCATAGATAAAACCAGAGTAAGGATAATAGCTGATCCCTCTTTAAAACGAAATATTCATCATATTGTGGTCAAGGGGAATTTTGGAAAGTTGGAAACTCGCGTAGAAAATGTTCCTTCTCCCTTTAATCCCAGGACAAGCTATCTAGCTGCTCTATCAGCTATTGCTACCTTAAGGAGAATAGCTGATAGAGTACAAATAGGAACTTAAGATGTTGGATTTAGCTTTAATCAAACCTATTATTCAGAGTGCTCTGGAGGAGGATATAGGTAGGGGAGATATTACGGGGGAAGCCACTATTTCTCCTTCCTCCTACGGAGAAGCTAGGATAATAGCTGAGGAAGAAGGCGTTCTAGCCGGAATAGAGGTAGCCAAAGAGGTCTTTCGGCTGGTTTCCCTGGGAGAGGTTAAATTTAGCTGTGAATTAGAAGATAAAGCTATTCTTACAAAAGGTAAATCCATCCTTATTTTAGAGACAGATACCTTAAGTATCCTTAAAGGAGAGCGGGTGGCTTTAAACTTTCTATCTCGGCTTTCAGGAATTACTACCTTAACTAAGAAGTACGTAGATTTAGCTAGTCCCTTTGGGGTAAAGGTATTTGATACAAGAAAAACTACTCCCAACCTTCGTAATCTAGAGAAATATGCTGTAAGAATAGGGGGTGGGTTTAATCACCGTTTTGGCCTGGATAGTGGAGTATTAATTAAGGATAATCATATTGAGATGTGTGGCGGGGTTAAAAAGGCCGTGGAAAGAGCTCGCCGGAGAGTATCTTCTTTTTTAAAGATAGAGGTAGAGGTGGGTAATCTCTCTGAGGTAAAAGAGACTATAGAAGCGAAAGTAGATGCTATAATGCTTGATAATATGAGGATTGAGGAGATAAAAGAAGCGGTGAGACTGATCCGGAAAGAGAAGAGAAAAATACTGATAGAGGCTTCAGGAGGTGTAACTTTGGAGAATATAACCGATATTGCCAGCACGGGCATAGATTTGGTTTCGGTGGGTAGGTTGACTCATTCAGTAAAGAGTTTAAATATGAGCCTTCAGGTGATGAGAAAATAAGAATAAGAATTCTTTACGGAATATATAGGAGAGGAATTTTGCCAAATATAGATTTACATATACATACTATATACTCTGATGGAACCTGGACTCCCCGGGAGGTAGTTTCACGAGCAAAAAAGCTGAATCTAGCGGCTATTTCCATAACGGACCATGATAGTGTAGCTGGCTTAGAAGAAGCTATAGCCAGGGGGAAAAAATTGGGAATAGAAGTAGTACCAGGGATAGAGATGAGTACTGATGTAGGAGAGGATGAGATTCACGTTCTTGGTTATTATCTGAACTGGGAAGAGGAGGAATTTTTAGCTCAACTGGAAAAGTTTCAAGCGGCCAGGGCAGAGCGCAATCGGAAGCTAATTAAAAAACTAAAAGAATTAGGGATGGAGATCAATCATGGAGAGCTGAAGGGATTGTCTGGCCGGGGAGTAATCAGTCGCCTTCATATTGCTCGCCTCATGGTAAGGAAAGAATACGTCTCCTCCATAGGGAATGCTTTTGAGAGATGGTTAAATCCAGGTAAGCCTGCTTATGTAAAAAAAATGAATGTATCTCCTTTTCAAATTATCGAGTTGATTTTAAAAACAGGGGGTGTACCCGTTTTTGCTCACCCATTTCTTTCTAAAAGAGATGATTTAATCCCGTATCTTGTAAAAGCAGGACTTAAAGGTATAGAGGTTTATCATAGTGCTCACGATTCTAGGGTTACTCAATACTATCAAAAGGTAGCCCAGAAGTATCATCTTCTCATCACTGGTGGCTCTGACTGTCATGGAGAGGCTAAAGACAGGGTATTAATGGGCAAGGTGAAAGTCCCTGTTTCAGTCTTAAGGGTTCTCAAAAAAGCAGCCAGAGAAGAAGCCCTTTCTGTTAAATAAGCAGGTACTACCAAAGAATGGCCAAGTTTCTAAATTACATGTAGTTTTCAGTAAAGTCAAACTATACTATAAGAAAGGAGAGCTAAAATGAAAGGAAGAAGATTATTAGCTGTTTTTTTGTTGAGTGTAAGTCTTTGTTTTGTTCCGGTTATGGGATACGGAGAAGTTAAGCACGGGTTGTATAAGCAGAAAGCATCGCTTATGGATTTCCGTCTCTTAGAGGCTAAGGTTGAGTACATAATGCGTAACCCCACTGTTTTTCTGGATATTGTTTTTAATTATGACCCATATGGAGTGATGGGATGGACTTGGGACCTTCCTGAGAATGTTGATACGGAAAGGAAAATTTGTGTAGAGATTTGGGATAATAGAGGTATATTTTCTTATGAATCTGGAATGGGATTACTGGAGCAATTCAAGGAGGAATTGGAGGTTGTATACTCGTACATAGAGGATATGGCTACGTATATGGATACTGATATTGTGGCTATATTTTATAGCGAAGAGGATATTCTTTTGGGCTATTTTTATCAAGGGGAATATTACTTCCTATAGGAAAAATAGGCAGAGTGGAGTGTGAAATAATTTCTGAAGATGAAGCTTGTAAAGTAGTAATTGATACTAGTATTTTGATGGCTAGTCTTTGGGAAGGTAAATCTCGAGAGGTGGTAGAGCTTTGGAAAAAAGGGAAAAATAACTCTCTGCGTATCTGAAGCGATTCTGAAAGAGTATCTGTACATAATACCACGATTCAATATGTTGAGAAAAGAAGCAGGAGAACTGCTCTCTTTAATAGAAAATGAATAATACAGAAAAAAGGTATGCATTAATCGCAATCACTTTTGCATCATTTCTTACTCCATTCATGGGAAGTTCCATGAACCTGGCTATTCCTGTGATAGGCTCAGAATTCCGTACTGATATAGTAATGCTCAGCTGGATTCCCACAGTATATCTTTTAACAGCGGCAATGTTACTGCTTCCTTTTGGAAGAATAGCAGATATATATGGAAGAAAGAGAATTTTTTTAATAGGAATTCTATTATATACAATTTCTTCTTTTCTATGCGGTGTTGCCAATTCTATAAATGCTCTTCTTGCATTTAGAGTGCTCCAGGGTATCGGAGGAGCAATGATTTTTGGAACAGGAATAGCTATTTTGACTTCTGTCTTTCCATTGGGAAAAAGAGGTAAAATGTTGGGAATTAATACTGCTGCGGTTTATACGGGATTGTCTCTTGGTCCATTCTTAGGCGGCTTTTTTACCCAACATTTCGGGTGGAGGTCGATATTTTTCTTCAGTGTTCCCCTGGGCATAATTATTATTTTGTTTTCATGGTTGGGATTGAAAGGTGAATGGGCAGAAGCGAAGGGAGAAAAATTTGATTTACCCGGAGCAGCGATTTACAGCTTATCTTTGATAACAATTATGTATGGTATTTCATCTATCAAATCAAACAGAAGTTATATATGGATGGTTTTACTTGGTGGAATAGTCTTAATTCTATTTATACTGTGGGAGAGAAAGATACCCCATCCAGTACTGAATTTAAAACTATTTAGCAAAAATATTACTTTTGCTTTCTCCAATGTTGCTGCTTTATTAAACTACAGTGCTACCTCTGCAATCGCATTTTTGCTCTCGCTATATCTTCAACTCATAAAGGGATTCCCTCCGCAAAGTGCAGGTTTAATATTGCTCTGGCAACCTGTTATGCAGGCTATCTTCTCTCCATTTGCTGGTACACTTTCTGACAAAGTAGAACCTCGCATTGTTGCTTCATTAGGAATGGCTATAATAGCCTCAGGACTTGTATTATTCTCTGCTCTCGAGAAATCGAGTGTGCTCTGGTTAATTATTTTAAACCTAATGCTTCTCGGTTTTGGTTTTGCCCTGTTCTCCTCCCCAAACACCAATGCAGTTATGAGTTCTGTAGAAAATAAATATTATGGTGTGGCATCTTCTACTCTGGGGACAATGCGCCTAACTGGACAGATGCTCAGTATGGCTATTGTTATGCTTATATTCACTCTTTTAATGGGGGAGGTGAGTATAACTCCCAAATATTATCCCCTGCTACTTAAAAGTACAAAGGTCGCTTTTACTTTATTCGGGGTGTTGTGCTTCCTGGGAATATTTGCATCGTTAGCCAGAGGAAAAATCAGAGGAAGGGGAAATTAAAAATGGGTTTGTAGTCTACCTATAAGGGATTGAAACTTTTTTTAGATATGGCGATCAATCCATTTAAGCTAGCCAAAGAATATGAAGAGAAAATAAATTATTAAAAAGATCTCCTCTTAATAAAAAAAATTCAAGTGTGCTAATAATGAATGTGCAAAGTGCCTGCCCATGCCTAATCCTTCCGGCGATAAGCCCCTTAAATATCGTGAATTACGAAAAAAATTCCGCAGGAGTCCTTAGCTTTTTGTTTTTAACCGCACGACCTATTATGAAATGAAATTTAACATCCTCTTGACAAAATATCTTACATTACTATAATACTATACAGACTAGGAGGATGTATAAAAATAAAGCTCGAAGGAGGTGGAAAAGGTATACTAATATACATATCTTTTTAGTATACCGAGGTTAAAATGAATGAAATCTATATAAAGCTTGCTCAGAGGATTAAAGAATTAAGACAACAATTTGGAATCAGCCAGCAAAGACTTGCCGAACTATTACAGGTTTCACGTCCGACAATATCTCAAATAGAAAATAGAGAAAGAAAAATTTCTGCCGATGAGTTAATAAAACTCTCAGAGATATTTAATCTTTCTGTAGAGGGTTTGCTGGATATGGAAAAACAACCAGAGGTGATTTTGAAGGAAGAGAGGGGAGAAAGAAAAGTAAGGCCTCGAATTAGAATTAATGTTCCTCAAAAGAATTTAGAGAAATTCAAAGAGGTTTTTCTTTGTATCCTCAATAAAGTTGGCTCAAAACCCAATATTGGGGAGACTGTAATCTATAAGCTTTTTTACTTTATTGACTTCGATTTCTATGAAAAGTACGAAGAACAATTAGTCGGCGCAACATATATTAAAAATCACTACGGACCCACTCCCATAGAATTCAAAAAGATAGCTGATAAAATGATTGAGGACAAAGAAATCATAAAAGTTGAAAGCAATTATTTCAGTTATCCACAAACCAAGTACTTACCTTTAAGAAAAGCCGAGCTTTCTAAATTAAAGGCAAACGAAATTGAGATAATTGATGATGTTTTGAACAGACTTTCTGATATGAATGCTATTCAAATAAGTGAATACTCCCACAACGATGTTCCCTGGTTAACAACAGAAGATGGGGAAACTATTGAATATGAGGCTGTTTTTTACAGAACTCTTCCTTATTCGCTAAGAGAGTACGGTGAAGATATTTCATGAAATTTCCCATCTTTCTGAATTTGAGAAGGATATGAGAAAACTTCTCAAAAAATTTAAGACTCTCGAAGACGACCTGGAAATCTTTATCAGAAACGAGCTGAATCTTTACCATAAATTAAAAATCGATAACAGGGGAATTTTCCAGATTTCAGATTTGCAAATCAAAAACCCTAAAATCTATAAAGCAAAGAAATTTGCCTGCCGTTCTCTTAAAAGCAAGGGAGTTAAATCTGGTATCAGAGTGATCTACGCTTATTTTGAGGAAAAGGATAAAATTGAGCTAATTGAAATTTATTACAAAGCTGATAAAGAAAATGAGGACAGGGAGAGAATATTCAAATATTACAGAAGATAAGAATAGTAAAGAAGGATGCTTAAACTAAAACCTGCAGAAAAATAAAGGAAGTAGAGACACGATGA
>JAUVZS010000218.1:0-3427 GCA_030602435.1 Clostridia bacterium | reverse complement strand
GTATCCATTCTCTCCTAATATCTCGGCAAGAGCTACCTCATCCTTGGGTAAGGGCTCCCATTGCCGGTAAGTAAAAGTAAAACGTCCGGTGACAAGGTCCATCCTATGAGGTACAGTAGGGAAAGATGCCGCATAGGCTTTATCGAAGATAACCGATCTTCTGGCAAATCTATCCAAATTAGGTGTTGAAATCCAGTTGTTTCCATAGCATCCAAGATAATCCCATCGAAAAGTGTCAGAGATAATGAGAATTATATTCACATCTTACCTCCTTACTCAAATTTCCCATACTTAATCCCAGATTCCATGAATTGGATGTAATTATCCTTCATCTGGGAGGATACAGGAGACACGGGTCCTTCAGTGGTAGCTAAGATGAATTTCTGTTCCCCACCAGAACATATAGCCTTTTTGACTTTTTCATCTATCTCTTTAACAGTGCAGACCTCCATATCTCCAAATTGAATATTTCCCACCAGAGTTATCCCACCCTTAACTTTTTTCTTTGCCTCCCAAATTTCAATATCCCCACTGGGAGGACCTTCTACAGGGTCGAGGAGATCTATCCCCATGTTTATAAGTTTATCCAAAATGCTCTTTACCCTACCATGACAGTGAACTGCTACATAACCACCATAACGGTGCACTAAATCGAAAAGCTTACTGTCATATTTTACCACAAGTTCATCGTAAAGTTTAGGAGACATCATAGGAGGAGTTGCCTGTTCTGAGCCTCCAAAGTGAAAAATAGGTCCCACTCCCTTTTGAAGAAGGAACTCAAGTTGCTCATATATTCTCTCAAAGACAGTTTCAATTAATCTTGCTATGGCAGATTTTTCAGCTATACACCACATTAAAAACTTTTCAAATCGGAAAAGTTGAGATACACATACCATGGGAGTACTTATAAAGATGTACATTAGGCCCTCTTTTTTCTCTATCCTATTTTTGTACTTAAAGAACTCCTCAACATCCGGCCTTTGAAACTCATAGGGAACAGAGAGGATTTTCTCTACATCCTTTTTATCTTCGATTGGGGGGTTTCTGTCCCAGACCGTGGAGATGTTTTTTTGTTTCTCGCAGATATACTCTAAGCTCCCTTTGGGAGTTTGAACCCGGTATTTTATCAGAAGAGAGACATTGTTTTCCTTAACTTTAGCTACCTTTATGAACTCTCGAGGGATGAGCAGAAATCTTCTATCAAATTCCGGGAACCCATAGCTCCATACCTTCTCACATTTCTCCTCAGCCAATTTTACAATCTCCAGATAATTGGGATCTTGGGTTATCCATTCATCAAGAGCAGGAACACCGTCCATTAGAAGGTGAGCAACTTGAAGCCCTACAGGTACATGAGCCGGGTTGATAATTCGTCCTGTAATGACAGGAGCGTAGATAGGAATTCTGTCAACCTTTTGCCCTCTAATAGTCCTTAATATTCTCTGTTTTGAGTTCATACTGTACTCCGATCATACCAAAGAGAAACTTGTACTTACTATATCAGTTCACTGAGATTTTTTTTCAATGAATCCAGATCGGTAAGGATGAGCACTAATCTCTCTAGGATTTCAATCCAGATATTAGAGCCCCTCTCATAATCCACTTTTGCATCGTAATGAACAAGATCAGAGTGGGGATGAATAAAAATATGGCTGAGGCAGCAACCAGGTTCCACTGCATCCAGTGGTCTCTAGAAAAAGCAGTGATCCCTAGAGGCAAAGTCTTCATAGGTGTGGTATCTATCATTATTAACGGCCAAAGAAAACTATTCCATTGGAAAATAAAAGTGTAGACCACGATTATGGCCAAACCCGGCTTACACAAAGGCATAATTATACGCCAGAATATTCCAAGTTCTGAACATCCATCTATTCTCGCCGATTCAATGAGCTCACGAGGTATAGGAAGAATAATCTGTCTCATAAGAAAGATTCCGAACGCACTAGTCATAAAAGGAAATATTAGGCCCTGGTAAGTATTGTTCCACCCGAAAGAATTACAAATGATGTAAAGCGGGATCATGCGGATAAAGATGGGAAATACTAAGGTGCTATAAATGAGCAGAAAAATTAGATTTTGCCCAGGAAATCTGAATTTGGCAAATACATAGCCGCCTAGTGAGTCGAGAAAAAGATGAATCATAGTTATACTTCCAGCCACTACAAAGCTGTTCAGCGTAAACCTCGAAAATGGAGCTGCGTTCCAAGCCTGGATATAATTTGACCACCTGAGTTTACTGGGTAAAAGAGGAGGAGGGTAAGACCACATTTCTTTGATGCCTTGGAAAGAAAGTGAAACAATATAAAAAATTGGGAAAATTGTTAATAGTGCAGCCACCGTGATTATGATATAATAAATGCTCCTTTCAAGTAAAGACTTATCCAATTTTTCTTCCTTCCCATTTATATATATAGATACATACTCTTTCAGTATTCAAATTTAATGTCCATTTTCTTGAAGATTATGATGGCCATTCCTATAATGATGGTCATGCCGAGAAATGTTAGGGCTGAGGCATATCCCGGATTTAAGTGCAAAAATGCGACTCGATATAAGTGAAAGATATACAAATTCGTAGCATTGCTTGGACCACCTCCAGTGGTATTAAATATCAAAACAAAAGTCTGAAAACTAAAAAGTATAATCATTAAAATCACAAACATCATTATCGGTCTTAATAAAGGAATAGTGATAAATCTCAGACAATCCAAAGTACTTGCCCCGTCCAATCTACAAGCTTCGTAATATTCTCCAGGTATACTTTGCATCCCGGCCGTAAACAACATTGCGCAGTAGCCTATCAGCCACCACGCAAACATTATCACTATCGACAATAGAGCTAGCTCTGGACTGAACCACTCTATATTTGGAATGCCTACAAAGGAAAGAAAGTAGTTTAGGATGCCATTTCTTTGATCTAGAATAAAACTCCAAGCGTAGCCTATGATAACCAGCGATATCATATAAGGAAAAAAAAGGATGGATCTAAAAGCGGTACGAGCCCTTATATTCTCGTTCAGAATTATCGCGAGACCAAGGGAGATTATGAAAATAACAGACCCACTAATAACCATAAAGTACAGGGTACTTCTTAAAGAGGTTAACACAACTTCATCATTAAAGATCCTGGCATAATTCTTCAAACCTACAAACACCGACTTGCCGAACATTCCCGAATAGAGCCCCTGATAAAAAGCCATCCCAATAGGAAGGAAATAGAAAATGAAAAAGAAAACCAATATAGGAGACAAGAAAAGATAAGCCGTTCGACTTTCTCGGTCCAATTTTAAGAACCGTCTCATGATCTGATTCCTTTCCTGGATACTAAACATAGATGCTCCGTAGATAAGTGCCTTTGACTTATCTACGGAGTCTTTTCACCATGTCCCCCTTTATTCAGTTCAGTCCTCTATTGGGTTTTGCAATT
>JAUVZS010000147.1:0-4321 GCA_030602435.1 Clostridia bacterium | reverse complement strand
GTTTACCCTGGTTAGATTTGATTCCACAATAGAGCCTCAAGGCCAGGATATTGTTATCCTTTAGCTTGTCAGTGACATCAATATAGCAAGGGCTGTGCATATTGTGGTATTCTCTTATTTTTTCTCCATTCAAATAAATGTCGCTGTCTAAATCAAGTCCCCAGAAGATAAGTTCTACTTTCTTTGCCTGAAACTGGCCCGGAATAGAGAATTTTTTTCTGTACCAAAATTCCTTATCCTCTATCCACTGCTGATCTAAAGCATTTCTACCATAAAGGGGTTCTTCAATTATCTCTGCTCTCATTAAATCAAGATGTACCTCTCCTGGTACCCAAGCTTCCAGGGGAGTCTGAGGTTTATAGTCTAAGCGGTGAATCCCCTTTTTAACTCCCTCCCCGTAATCTACGTATTCTAGCTGCCATTTTCCATCTAAAGATAATTGCTGCATACTCTAGCTCCTCGCTGATTTCAATCTTTTTTTACCTGCAGGCGTAAAGTTTTAATCTCAAACGGTAAGACCTCTATTTGAGCCTTTTTACCAGTTAGATCTAGGTCATTCCTTTTCTTTTCCTCTAAAAGGTTAGCCTCTGAGGAGGAAAGCAGAGGCATGCTGCTTACAAGAGTGATCATGGTTTTCCTACCTTCAACTTCATAAAATCGAAAGATTATTCCCTTTCCATCTTCGGCTCTTTTTAGCCCTGAAGCAACCAAATTGGCCGGCTCGAGACTCATAAGTCCAAAAGACGAAGGGAGATCTCCTGAATGAGCTTCTTGCCATTGAGCAAGGAGGGGTTGATTGAACTGGGCTGCTTTTCTTATTGTTTTTTCTTTTTCCCACCGGCCATTATGCGGGTAAATAGCGTAGCCAATATGATGAGTACCCAAATCAGGTAAGGAATCCGGCTCATAGGAGCTGCGAAGAAGGGTAAGAGATACACTGTTCCCCTGGACTTGATGGCCATATTTACAGTCATTAATGAGGCTTACTCCATAGTTAGCTCCAGATACATCTACCCATCTTAAAGCCGGCATCTCCTCTCCTAGAGAGGCTCGTTTAATGAATCCAAAAGGAATCTCAAAAGAGGCTTCAGGCGATGAAAAATTAAGATGGAAAAAGACTCTGAGCATAGGAACTCCTTCTTCCTGGGAGCCTTTTTCTTGCCAGTCTATTTTAGCCTCAAAATCAATACGCTCCAGATCCCGATAGAGAATAATTTTTTGCTCAATTAAAGATTTGGCAAAAAAGCGACGAATACCTAATATTACTCGCACCGGCCCTTCCTCTTCTATCTTTATCTCGGGTTTATGGGATAAGTTCTCCACTTTCTCTATATTTCCAATGACCCAGCCAGACATAGAATGAGGAGCTTCTTTAAAAAGGCGGAAAAGATTACTTGCCTTATTAATAACATAGGTATGAGGATTTCCTCCCATTAAAGGAGAGGGGCAAAATATTTCTTTTCCAGCTTTTTTATTCTTTTGGTTAGTTTTGATACGAGAAGAAAGAAAACTTAGGGAGTCCTCAGTTATCTTTTGGGCTGTTTTCTTTACTTTCCTAGCCAGCTTTCCTGAATATTCATAAGAGGAATGAATAGCTGAGCCATCAAGAATATCATGAAATTAATTAAAACAAACCTTTTGCCAGGCTTGTCTAATAGAATCCTGCGGATAAGAATAGCCATAAAGACTGGCTAAAGTAGCTAGAGCTTCTGCAGTCAATAAAAGATTTTCTCCTTCTCTATTAGCTTTTTTAATGTCAGAATGGGTAGTGTAGCAACCCTCAAAAATAGGATTAAGCTCATCTTTAACCACAGGATAATCTATTCTTTCTTTTAGAGCCTCCCCGTAAAAATTCTCTGCAGAGCTAAAAACTAATCTTGGCAAGGCATATTTTTCATCAAGACGCATTTTGGTGAGAATGTCTTTTCGGGTCAATCTCTATGCCGGTTCCGGCAAGTTACAATGATACAACCCAGGGATATGTCATTTTCTATAACTGCTCATTATGTAACATAGAAAATATAGATAAGTGAATATAAAATGAAATTTAAAACAACAGATGAATTTATCCATTATCATTCCCCTTCTTTTGCCATTGCTTTTGCAAAACTTCCTTTACCTGATGAATGACACCTGTAGTTATTATGTACCCCCTGGAGGTCCGTCAAGACTTACCTCTACAAGGAAATTGTATTCCCTGAACAGCTTTATCCATTCACTGTTAAGCAAAGTTGCATTTATCTGGAAGGCGTTGCTTACAATCTGACCTGGTCTTTCGTATTTTTTCTCTAGTTCAATCGCTCTTTTAAAAAAGTCAACTCCTGCCAGGAAAATACACACGGGCCTCCATCTGCATATGACATAACCTCAAAGATAACTCTCTCCAGCACGTCTTCTCTCATACGGTGGTTTTTTCCAGGATAGAGGCGGGATGTTTTCTTATAAAAACAGTATCTACAATCCAGATTGCAGTCATAGGAAACCGGCTTAATCAAAAGTTCCACCTGTCTCATTCTGTTTTTCCCTAAAGGAGTTTGTCGAATCTGGATTTACACATAATTTAATCCCGGCCAGATGAATGGCAAGGGAAATATCTCCTTTAAGATTTTTGCTATTTTTCGGCTCTCTACCATTATTTCTTCTTTTCCAGGTGTACCAAATACAATTTGCGCCAGTCTCCTTGCATCAGTATTAAATTCTTCTCCACCAAACCCGATAGTAAATCTATCTTTCTCTTGATTAAATCTAATTAAATCTGAGGTTTTTTTATCCAGGCGCTCCTCAATATAAGGGCGGAATCTATCCATAAGCCGGGGAAGATTTATTATTTTCATTGTCCCTGGAATATTCTCTATTCTCGATTTAAAACCTTTCTCTCTTAATGCATAGATAAATTCTGCATCGTGAAAAGGTATGTTAAAACTGAGCTCCTCAATATCATATCTGTCAAAAATGGGTTTTACAGCACCGAGGATGGCTCTCCTAATACCTGAATATTCAGTGACATTGCTGATTCTTTCTTTACCCTCTTTTTCTTCAGGGATTTGAACTGCCAGATAACCCAAAAATTCATGGGCTTTATGAACTGTTAATATTTCTACTTCTCTATCCATAGCTGCGCCCGTAGTTAAAATTCTTTTGAAGTCTTCTAAAGGACGGAAAAATCTTACCCTCTCTTTTTGATAAACTCTTACTATATTTTCCAGATTTTTTTCTTTGCAAGGAAAAACTTTCACATTTTTAGCATGGAACTTTTTTAAATCATCTCCAGAAATTCTAAATTTATGGACTCTACCTGCTTCTGTGCAGCCAGCCCTTTTGTATAAACCACCCTCGCCAGAAACCAGCATAATGTCTACTCCATCATCATCTAGTTTCTTTATGGTGTTCTCCAATAACAAGGTGGCAAATCCTCTCCCTCTATACTGAGGATAGGTACAAACAGAGCCAATGCTGCCAATTTTTGTCCTGCAGCCATAAACTCTTATCTCAGCCTCAGAGATACCGATGTGAGAGATGGGCCTATTATCCTTTAGAATAATGCGCAGATTTTCTAAATTATCCTCATTAAACAAGAAGGGATACCGCTTTTCCATATCAGGCGGTTGATTATTGCTTTCTCTGAATACATAATTAACAAGCTTTAATACCTGGTCGAATTCTTCTTTTCTAGTTCCTCTAGGCCCTTCCATTTTTTACCTCTAGAGATTTTTTTCTAACAGTGACTTATGTCACTAGCAGACCTTAATCTCCCCCATCATCCCCGCCTCGTAAAGACCTCACTCTATTGATTAGAGATAAAGTCTCTACCGGAGCGCTAACGAGTCTTTTCTACCAAGGTAAATTCTGATACAAAATCACTTCAAATATATGCCGGGTGAGGATTTTTGTCAACAACGCTTCGCGGATTGCTTCGCTTCGCTCGCAATAAAATGGAGTTTTACTATCGGTTTTCTCCTTTCAACAGAAATTTTCCCAAAAAATTTCCAAAGGGAACGTCCGCTTTTCTCAGGAACAGCAGAAAATATTGACGTCCTACATAAGATATAATATGATACAATCGCGATTATGGAAGCAAATTCTATGAAGATAAAAGATAAGCGCTACTATTCATTCAGCCAGTTTTTGAAGGAAAGATTTGGCTGTAAGGTCTATAAACTGCCCATAGATGCTGGTTTTACCTGCCCTAATAGAGATGGTAAGATTGGCTGTGGGGGCTGCACTTACTGCTATAACCCAAGCTTTAGCCCGCCAACTCTTATAAGCTCCCTCACCCCACCCCTCTCCCCCGAGGAGAGAGGAAATAATGAGGAAGACAAAA
>JAUVZS010000114.1:0-5153 GCA_030602435.1 Clostridia bacterium | reverse complement strand
CAATATGCTCGGGTAAATAGCTCTATCCTGAGTTAATATCCTTGGCTATTTAGCCCAAAATGGGGACAGGTTATTTTTATTTTACACAAACAACGAACAACTAGCAACGAGCAACGAAATAGTATGGAGGATGTAATGTTTACCGACCCCATTGCTGATTTATTAACCAGAATCAGAAATGCTAATATGCTTTCCAAAGCCAAAGTTGAACTTTCGAGTTCTAATATAAAGGAAAAGGTAGTATCAGTTTTAAAAAGAGAGGGTTTCATAAAAGGATATAGAGTTGTAGTGCAGGGGAAAAAGAGGATCCTTCAGATATACTTAAGATATTCCGAAGATGGAGAAGGTCTAATTACTCATTTAGAGCGAGTTAGCAAACCTGGTAGACGAAGATTTGCCAAGGAGAGGGAGGTACCTAGAGCGGTAAGGGGAAGGTTAGGAATTTGTATTCTTTCTACCTCTAAAGGAATCCTTACCGCTGAGGAAGCGCACAAGTTAGGAGTAGGAGGAGAAATTCTTTGCTATGTATGGTAGAAAAGCCGTATATCGTCATTCGTATATAGTATATCGTGCCCCTCATCCCTTCCTTCTCCCCTGAGGGGAGAAGGAAAAAGATTGCCTCCCCTGTGTCATTGCGAGCGAAGTGTAGCCGAGCGTGGCGATCTCATGGGTTACGGAGTGTGTTCCTTATAGTTTATGGCGTATAGGGAGCAACTCATAACTGATGGCCAAAGCTGGAGTCAGGTACTTTTTCTTTTCGATATACGATATACTAAATACTATATACGATTTAAGAGGGAGTCTGTTATGTCCAGGGTAGGTGAAAAACCTATTTTCATTCCAGAAGGAGTAGAGATAGAGATAAACAAGAATAAAATTAAGATAAGGGGTCTTCATGGAGAGTTAGAAAGGAAGATACCTTCTGTTCTTGAAGTAGTTCTTGAAGAGAAGCAAATTTTAGTTAAGAGATTTAAGGAGGATAAACAAACTAGATCTCTTCATGGAACTTTGCGCAGTCTCATTTTTAATATGGTAAAGGGGGTTTCGGAGAGCTTTGAAAAGACCTTGGAGATCGTAGGAAGAGGCTATAAAGCTAGCTTAGAGGGTAAAACCCTATCTTTGAGCTTGGGATATTCTCATCTTATTAAATATACTTCTTCCGAGAGTGTAGGAGTCGAGTTAACCACTCCTAACACCATCAGGATTTTTGGTCCTGATAAACAAAAGGTGGGAGAGGTAGCTGCAGAAATTAGAGCTTTCAAAAAGCCTGAACCATATAAGGGGAAGGGAATTAGATATAAAGGAGAGGTCATAAGGCGTAAAGTAGGTAAAGCTGCTTTAGGGGTTAAGGAATAGCAAGAGGAACGAAAATGGGAGGATATGCAGAAGACAAGTACCTAAAGGCTCAAAGAAGAAAGAAAAGAGTGAGGAAAAAGATCTTTGGCACACAGACGCGGCCAAGACTTTCAGTTTATAAAAGCAATAGGTATCTCTATGCTCAATTAATAAATGATGAAGAAGGGAAAACATTGATTTTTGTTTCTTCTAGAGGAAACAAAAATGAAAAGCAATACTGTGTAAAGAATTTAGATATAGCTAGAAAATTAGGGAGGGATTTGGGAAGGCAGGCGAAAAACAAAGGGATAAAGCAGGTGGTTCTTGATAGAGGTTCTTATCCTTATCATGGACGAATAAAAGCTTTGGCAGAGGAAACACGAGAAGAGGGAATAAAGGTTTAAGGAAATACAAATGGTACGGGAAGTAAAAAAGAAAGATAATAAGGCAAAGGAAGAAAGCGGTAAACTTGAGGAAAGGTTAATAAGAGTGAGACGGGTTTTTACTGTAGTCAGAGGTGGTCGAACTATAGGTTTTAACGCTTTAATGGTGGTAGGCGACCGGGCCGGACAGGTAGGTTTGGGGTTAGGAAAGGCCAAGGAGTTGGTTGAAGCTATAAGAAAGGGGAGAAAAGAGGCAGAGAAGAGCATAATTCATGTCTCTCTTAAGGATAACACTATTCCTCATGAGGTGAAGGGAAAGTATGAGGCGTCACAAGTTCTCCTTAGGCCAGCCTCTCCTGGAACAGGAGTAGTTGCTGGAGAGGCAGTGAGGGCAGTGGTAGAGCTGGCAGGGATAAAGGATATTTTAAGTAAGTCTTTAGGGAGTAATAATCGCCTCAACGTAACTAAGGCTACATTGGAAGGTCTACGAAAGTTAAGAGATCCTCAGAAGACTCTTCAGTTACGAAAAGGGAGAAATTAATGGATTTGTCAATATTAAAACCTCCTCCAGGTACCATCCATAGAAGGAAAAGGGTAGGGAGAGGTCCTGGTTCAGGGCATGGGAAGACTTCTACACGGGGACATAAGGGCCAAAAAGCTCATTCTAAAGTTGCTCTGTGGTTTGAGGGGGGACAGATGCCCCTTATGCGGCGAGTTCCCAAAAGAGGTTTTACCCATCTATCTAAACAAAAAAACCAAACGGTCAATGTTGAGGACTTAAATGTGTTCAAGGGGGGGGATGTGGTTACTCCCGAGACTTTAAAAGAGGAAGGTTTAGTGAAGAGAAAAGGAAGGATTAAGATCTTGGGTCGAGGGAAACTTAGCGCGCCTTTGAGGGTGAGGGCTCACGGGTTCTCCGGGGAGGCTCAAAAAAAGATAAAAGAGGCAGGAGGGGAAATAGAGCTGATATGATACTAGAGAAGTTTCAAAATATCTTTAAAATTCCGGAGCTTCGAGGAAGAATCCTTTTTACTTTAGCTATATTTGTGATTTTTAGGTTGGGTTGTTTTGTTCCTATTCCAGGGGTGGATGCGAGTGCTCTTGCTCGCAGCCCTATCTTTCAGACGGGAGCATTTGGATTAATGAATGTCTTTGCCGGCGGGGCACTGCAGCGGATGTCTATTTTCGCTTTGGGAATAATGCCCTATATTAGTGCTTCTATTATTATGCAGATCTTAACTATAGCTATTCCTCAACTTGAGCGATTAAGCAAGCAGGGGGAGGAGGGAAGGAAAAAAATCACTCAGATTGCTAGGTATGCTGCCTTGCCTATCGGTACTATCCAGGGAGTGGCACTAACTTACTGGGTTCAAAATATGCAAGGAGGTACTTTTGTAACTACGCAGGGGATAGGTTTTATACTTCCCGCTGTGGTAACCTTGGTTACGGGGACTATATTCATAATGTGGTTAGGGGAGAAGATTACTGAAAGAGGGATAGGTAATGGTATCTCCTTAATAATTTTTGCCGGAATTGTAGCTCAGCTGCGTCCAGCCGCAGGAAATATTGGTAGATTACTGGGTGTTGGAGAAATAACTCCTTTTCATCTGTTTCTTTTCGTTGCAATTGCTGCTTTCACAATTACAGCAGTGGTAGTTATTTATGAAGCAGAAAGAAGAATTCCCATTCGTTATGCTCGAAGAATAGTAGGGAGAAAGGTCTATGGAGGCCAGACTACTTATCTTCCTATCCGTATAGGGGGGGTAGGAGTGATTGCTATAATTTTTGCCATGTCTATTTTATTACTACCTACTACCCTGGCTAGATTTACTCCTGAGGGGAATTTTCTTTTTCCTATTATGGAACGGATTACTCTTTGGCTCAGTCCAGGAGCCGTACTCTATTATTTTTTATTTGCTTTAGCCGTAATTTTTTTCACTTTCTTTTATACCGCAGTTGTCTTCAATCCTGTGGAGGTAGCGGATAATATGCGCAGATATGGAGGGTTCATTCCGGGACTTCGTCCAGGAAGGCCAACGGCTGAATATATCACGGCTATTCTTACTCGGGTTACTTTTGTAGGTGCTCTGTTCTTTGCTTTCATTGCTGTACTTCCTATGATAATCAACAGGCAATTAATGCATCAAAGTTTTCCTCTGGGAGGAACTTCTATCCTTATTGCCGTGGGGGTTGCTTTAGACACTGTGCAGCAGTTGGAATCTCATCTTTTAATGCGGCATTATAAGGGGTTTATGCGAGCAGGGAGATAGTGATGTATATGGTCTTATTAGGTCCTCCTGGCGCCGGCAAAGGAACCCAGGGAGAAAAGTTAAAAGATAAGCTAGGTTTGATTCATATAGTCATGGGGAATTTATTAAGAGAAACAGTAAAGAAAAAAACTCCTTCAGGTGAAAAGGTTAGAGCTTTTATGGAAGAAGGAAAACTGGTTCCTGATGGCGTTATTTTAGAACTTTTAAAAAATGAAATAGAGCTTGAGAAGGAAGGGTTTATTTTAGACGGTTTTCCTCGCAATTTATCTCAGGCGAGGAAGTTAGATGAACTTTTAGATAAGGAAGCTGAAAAGCTCGATTTGGTAATTAACCTGGAGGTAAAAAAGGCCGTTTTAATCAAACGCCTAAGGGGCCGGCTGATTTGTTCTGAGTGTGGCAAGGTATACCATAAGAGTAAGATTGATCATCCAATGGAGATTTGTAAGGATTGTGGGGCTTCTCTTCTCCAAAGAAATGATGATAACTCAGATATAATTAAGAAAAGAATAGAAGTTTATCTAGAGCATACTCATCCGTTGATTGATTACTATAGAAAAAAGAAAATTTTACGTAATGTTCAAGGAGAGGGGACTTCCGAAGAGGTTTTTCAGAGGATAATGGATTTATTTAAGGAGAAGGAAATTGCCTAAGGAGGAGTCGATCAAAACTTCAGGGATTGTATTGGAAACACTACCTAATGCTACTTTTAAAATAGAATTGGCTAATGGTCATAGAGTTTTAGCTCATGTATGTGGGAAGATGAGGATGAGGTTTATTAGAATACTTCCTGGTGATAGGGTTAGTGTGGAGATATCTCCCTATGATTTATCCCGGGGAAGGATTGTATATAGAGAAGGAAAAGGTAAATGAAAGTTAGATCTTCAGTAAGAAAGATGTGTAAGAGATGTAAGATAGTTAAAAGAAAAGGTGTAGTGCGAGTTATTTGTAAGAATCCAAAACATAAACAGCGTCAAGGGTAAGGGGAGGAAAAAATGGCCCGAGTTGCCGGAGTAGAACTTCCAGCGAATAAAAGGATAGAGATAGGATTGACTTCTATATATGGGATTGGATCCTCTCTAGCGAGGGAAATTCTCTTAAAAGCCAAGGTTAACCTGAATACTCGAGGGAAAGATCTAGTTGAGGAGGAGGTAAATAGACTACGCAA
>JAUVZS010000193.1:0-3784 GCA_030602435.1 Clostridia bacterium | reverse complement strand
GGAGCGAAAAATTGTTTGAAAGGGGTAAAGGAATGAAAGGTTGGGAGGGTACTTTTCGTATGCCAATAGGTGGTAGAAGCGACAAGCCCAGAAGGGCAGGGTATACTATGCTTCTTGATAAGGGGCTTGGTTTAAATGCTACTAAAGATTTAATAACTATGGCGGCTGATTATATCGATGTGGTGAAGTTTACCTTTGGAACATCGGCCTTTTATGACCGGGAAATCATTGAGGAAAAAATTTCCCTTTTGAAGAAAGCTAATATTGATGTAATGCCTGGTGGGACATTCTTAGAGGTTGCTGTATGGCAGGGAACTTATGAGAAGTATTTGAAGAGAGCTAAACAATTAGGTTTTTCCGCCATTGAGGCTTCTGATGGAACTATAGAGATGGATTTAAAAACAAGGGAAAAAATAATTAAAGAGGCTTTGGATGCTGGCTTTAAGGTTATATCTGAGGTGGGGAAGAAAAAACCAGAGGAAAAGCCTGCTTTATCATTAATGCATCAAGAAATAGAAGAGGACTTAAAAAATGGGGCCTTTAAGGTGATAGTAGAAGCCAGAGAGGCTGGAAAAGGAGTGGGTATATATGATGAGAGAGGCAATGTTAAAGTATCCGAAATTGATAATATTCTGGCCGGGGGAGCAGAGGTGAATGATTTAATCTGGGAAGCTCCTATTAAGAATCAACAGCAATATTTAATCCTGCGCTTTGGTGTAAATGTTAATCTCGGCAATGTCCCCGCTGAGGATATTTTAGCTTTAGAGGCTTTGAGACAGGGACTTAGAGGAGATACATTAAAAAGGGCTTATTTGGAGAGCTTAAAATAAGCTGCAATGGTCAGTTTCAGACTACAAGGAGGTAAAAGTAGAAAATGGCCACAGTAAGTAATAAAGGAGAGACAGTTATTCCAGGATGGCTGCTGATGTTTGGGGTGGCTATAATCTCTCAAGTCATTTCCAGGGCTGTAGTAGTAGGAGGAAGTCATCCCCTGGAGGCAATTGTAGTAGCCATAGTTTTAGGAATAGCTTTGCGTAATGTAAATTTAGTACCTGAAGCATGCTATCGGGGAATCTCTAAATTTGAAAAAGTGCTTATATGGGGAATTGTCCTTTTGGGGGCTTCTCTTACTTTAGAGGTATTGAAAATTGAGCCTTATGCTCTGGTTGTGTTAGCGGTAACTATGCTCGTAGGTTTTTGGTCAATTTATATTCTTGCCAAAAAGATGGGATTTGGAGAGAAATTGGGTACCCTTCTTGCTGTGGGCACTACTATTTGTGGAGGAACAGCTATCGCTATTACTTCACCTTTAATAGAAGCCAAGGAAGAGGAAACAGGTTATGCCCTTGGGACCATAGCTATTTGGGGACTAATAGCTCTCCTTGTTTATCCTTTCATAGCTCGTCTTTTGGGGTTTGGTCAGACTGTATTTGGAGTATGGGCTAGTACAAGTATTCACTCTACTCCTCAGGTAGTCGGGGCTGGTTATATTTATGGAGACAAGGCAGGTCAGATAGCTACCATGGTTAAGTTAACCCGGAACATATTTATGATACCCCTGGCCTTTGTTATAGGTGTATGGCATTTAAGGAAAAGAGTGTCTACTAACAAGAAAGGGCAAAAGAAGATAAATAAGTGGGGTGTAATAGCCAGGGGTTTCCCATGGTTTTTGTTTGGATACATCGTTATGGCGCTCCTTAGAGGATTTGGCTTCTTTTCTTCGGCGGGTGTAGACCACTTTACTACAGGGGGCAAGTTTCTTATCTTGATGGGTATGGCTGGTATAGGCCTTAATACTGATTTGAAAAAAATGGTTAAAATAGGTGTTAAACCCTTTATAGCTGGTTTTATTGCTTCGGTCATCGTAGCTGTTGTTAGCTTAATTATGATAGGTGTAGTGGGAATAAGATAAAGGGCGAGGCCACTATAGTATATATTAAGAGGTTGGGAGTTATTCCATGAAGGTCTTCCTCAAATATGGCTTGAGAGAAATTGAAATAGAATTTCCTCAAGAAAAGCTTGTGGGAGTTTTTACACCGAGAGAAGTTAATGGTGTAGAAAATACTCAGATCGAGATAAAGAGGGCTTTAGAAAATCCTATAGGCTCAAAAGGGCTAAAGGATATTGTCAAATTAAAGGATAAAGTAGCCATAGTTATTGATGATATTACCCGTCCTCTTCCTTCGCCAGAAATCCTTCCTCCCTTAATAAATGAACTTATCTCATGGGGAATAAAAGAAGAAAATATAATCATAATAATAGCCACAGGGCTGCATCGTAAGTTGACAAAGCAAGAGATAAATAGGTTAGTGGGGAAAGAAGTTGTTGATAGGATAAAAGTGATAAACCATGATCCATATTCTAAGGAAAACTTGGTTTACCTGGGTCGGACTTCTCGGGGTTCAGATATATACATTAATAAAACCTTTATAGAGGCAAATCTCAAAATTTTAGTTGGCGATATTGAGTATCATCAATTTTTTGGATATGGAGGAGGAGCAAAGAGTATTCATCCCGGTATTGCTGATGCAGAGTCCATAAGGCGCATTCACTCCCAATTAGATTCACCCGGGGCAAGAGCAGGTATTTTGAAGGGTAATCCCCTACAGGAAGAAATAAAAGAAGTGGTTCAAATGATTAAACTGGATTTTGTCCTTAATGTGGTTTTAAACTCGAAAAGAGGGATTGTAAGAGCTTTTGCGGGGGATTTATTCGAAGTTTTTCATCAAGGGATAGAGTTAGTAGATGAGATGTACAAAATAAAGATTCCTCAAAGGGTTGATACAGTTATTGCCTCCTGTGGGGGGAGTCCTAGGGATATCGACCTTTATCAGTCTCAAAAGGCCATTGAATCAGCTAAGAAGGCGGTCAAACAGGGAGGGAGGATAATCCTTTTAGCCCGATGCCAGGAAGATTGGGGTTCTAAAATTTTTCAAGAATGGATGAAGGAAGCAAAAAATCCAGAAGAAATTATAAAAAGGATAAAGAAAAAGTTCATCATAGGAGCTCATAAAGCCTTCCTGTTTGCTAAGGAAGTTCAATGGGCTAAGGTTTACCTTTACTCGGAGATGGACCCCTCTGAAGTAAAAGATGCTTTTCTTCATCCTTTATCGAATTTAAAAGAGGTGGATAGCCTTTTAGAGGAAGCAGAAGAAATTATTGCCCTTCCCCATGCCACTACAACTCTACCCTGGATAGAAGGGTGAAATTTAAGTGTTTACCTGGATGCGGTCTTTGTTGTCATTATAAAGTTTATCTTTTACCAGATGATGTAGGGAGAATTAAGCGGGTTATTAAAGCTGATAACTTCTGGATTAAAGATTCTGCTCAAGAAGAAAAGGCGGTAGGTTACCTTAAGAAAAAGAAGGGGGTTTGCATATTTCTCAATGAGAAAAGACTTTGCTCTATTTATTTCCAGAGGCCTCTTTACTGCCGCCTGTATCCTTTTATCAAAGAGGTATATTTTCATTCAGAAGTAGATGTAGATCTTTCCTGTCCAGGTCTTAATTACGGGAGAGAAATTTGTCCATCTCAGCCAGGAGAAATCTTCGGCGAAGAACAAAATCCCAGGGTTAGTTCTCAGCCAGGGGACAAAATTAAAAATACAGTTGGTAAAATAGAAGGTCTTTTGAAACAAAGAGGTTGCTATACCTCTGAGGATATTTGCCTTTTCATAGCTAAACATTTAATCCAGGCTTCGCTGAAAGAAGAGGCAGAAAAAGGGATATTTTTATTTCGAGAAAGAGTAAATCTTTGTAGTTCTTTGATGAAGGAAATGGGAAAC
>JAUVZS010000210.1:0-3508 GCA_030602435.1 Clostridia bacterium | reverse complement strand
CCTCTTTTTATTACATCTACCTTTCCCGTGTATAGTTCCACCCAGATACCCCGGTAGGAAAGGTATCTTTGCCAGTTAAATTCTCCTTTTTCTTTCGCTCCCTGGGGTAAACTTAGTCTGCCTTCTACTTTTACTGTATCCCCATAGCTATAGTTCTCTAAAGGAAAGTAACATACTACCCATACTTTTCCCTCCACCTTTTTCTCTTCTTCCAAGCTTATCTTCTCTGCTTCCATTATAAAGCGAATTGTTCTTTCTTTGAGTTGGGGATGATTGAGGACCTTACCTGTGAGCTTGACTTTCTCTTGGGAGGGAGCATACCTCAATATGTGGGAAGGAGAATGAGGAAAATAAGCATAATGAAAGCGAAGAGCACCAATTAAAAGGAAAATAATAAATAAAGAAGAGCTCAGCAGCGCTTTTTTCTTTTTTGAGTAGAAAATGAGGAATAAGCTAAAAAAGGTAAGCAGAGCTAGATAGAGAGGAAAGAAGGGAAAGGTTAGGTATCTTCCTAGAATTATCCCCACAGTGAAGAAAAGAGCGATTCCAAAAATGGGCTTGTTCATTGAGAGATTACATTAAGAAATGTACTTCGGTACACGTATAAATTCCTTCAGGAGGAAAATAAGGTTTTCTCTTTTGCCTGTTTAATGATAAAATCTGCCAGATTAATTGCCTCATTAGCCTCTTTTTTTGTAATGAGGGCCTGGTATTTATATCTTGCACTATTTCTCAATTCTAAAGTTTCGTTGAGACGACGGCCTAAGGCTTTGTTCATCTCTCCACTTTTCACATAAAGTTCACCAAATTTACCGACCACTCCTCCATGAGAGCCAGGAATATCATCAAGTTTGAGTAAAAGCATCGCCTTCACTCCTAATTCAGCTGAATTGTAAGCTGCATCTACAGCTAAACGAGGATGTCCATTCTTTAATGAATCTTTAGCCGCATCCAGATATTCCTCAGCTAATCGAGTTAAGTTTCTACAAGCTTCTTTCTTCAGGTTCTCTTTTTTCACTGAATACACCTCCCTGCCATAGCGAAGAATATTAAAGACAAAATAAGAACTAATGAATACTATATCATCCAGATTCTCAACTATAGGCTGGATGTCTACACCAGAATTTATCTGAACTTCAAAAGCAGCCTCAGCTACCCTTTTCCGCACTTTCTCGCCATCAGAAGAAACTACCATTATATCTACGTCGCTTCTCTCGCTCCCTTCTCCTTTAGCTGTACTTCCAAAATGGATAATTTTAACGATATATCTTTTTGTATCCTTAGAAAGTAGATATCTACAAAAATCATTAATAGCTTCAGATACTCTTTTTTCCATCTTAAAATTTCTTATCTTCTCTTTGTGCTTCCTTTTAGTAAGACTTTTTTATCTTATTTATTATGCGCCTTTTATTTTTACTTCAATGCTCTGATAGACCCATTCTTTACTTATTATAATCTAGATTTCCAATCGGTCAATATTTCTAAAAAGCACTCATTAAAGAATGTTCATGGTAGTCCCTCCTGTGTTAATTGATTGTCCTTATCTTAGCTAAAAAGTGGGTTGTGTCAAAAATGCAAAATGAGACTTGATAGAGTTGTGTTTTACTTGACTAGCAACCCTCGTTTGCTAAACTAGTCATTGGAAAACCTCCAAAAACCACATTGACAAGTGCTGAGATTTGGCTTAGTTTCATCTAGGGGTAATTACGGAGGCCCCGGGCGCGAAAAGATACTGGGTCAAATCAAATAAGAGCTGTTGGCGAAATACCCTAGGGAGCATTGAGGGATTGTATAACTGCAAGGGAGGTTCTGTAATGGAAAAACTTAATATTGATAACCTAGATCAAAGGGGCTTGGCGAAGACGATAGACCATTCTCTTCTGAGACCTACGATTACCGAACAGGAGTTAATAAAGGGGTGCAAACTAGCTGAAAAATACCACACAGCTACCGTTTGCGTAAAACCCTATCATGTGAAACTTGCCTCTGAGATATTAGCAAATCAAGATGTAAAAGTCTCTACAGTGATTGGTTTCCCACACGGAGGGCATTTAGCAAAAATTAAGGCATTGGAGGCAGAACAAGCTATTCTAGACGGCGCTAAGGAGCTAGATATGGTTATGAATATTGGCGCTCTTAAGTCAAGAAGAGTTGATTTTGTCAGGGATGATATAACAAGAGTAGTAGAAACTGCACGAAAACATAAAAATATTCTAGTTAAGGTAATCCTCGAAACTTACTATTTAACCGATGAGGAAAAAGTAGTGGCCTGCGAACTTACTGAGGAAGCAGGAGCAGATTATGTGAAAACCTCCACAGGCTTTGCACCAGAAGGAGCCAAGGTTCACGATATAGAGCTGATGTATAGAACAGTAGCACCCAGATTGGGAGTGAAAGCTGCTGGAGGGATCAGAACTCTTGATACAGCTCTGGATATGATAAGGGCTGGTGCTACCAGAATAGGAGCGACAGCAACAGAGAAGATAATGGAAGGCTGGATAGAATCCCAGCGTAATAGAAAGTAATGCCTGTTTCACTCCATCCCCCAAAACCAGATTGACAAGTGCTGAGATTTGGCGCTAGAAGGGCTTTTTTTGGCGAGGGTTGGTTGCGGGCTAACCACTCGTGCCTGGTTATGCATGCCTGAGGTCCATCAACACAAGATGAGACCATCATTGATTCATACTCACTTAGCCAGATACTCATCTACAGCTTCTCTAACAAGCTCAGTCTTGGGTCTTCCTGTATTCTCTGAGATTTCCTCCAAAAAACTCCAGTCAGATTTGACAAAATAAGCTGATACAGATTTGTATTTGTCTCTTGTTCCTTTTGCAAGATGCGGGGCAGTTGTGCTAACGGCGAAATCTTTCTTCTTTACGAACTCGCAGCTTCTCGGATTATCTTAGATACGGGTCTACCTGTCTGTTCCCTTACGCTCTTGAGCTTCTGATACTGAGAAAGAGAGACTTTGATCCAGGAACGGACCATTTTCTCTTTGTTATTTTGAGGACTCTTGGGGCAAGATTTTCTTATCCGAAAATAGGGCTTAATGCTAATACAAAACAGAGTTTGAGTACTTTTACCCCAATTGTACGGGGACTGGGTGTCCGGTGCCTGTTCTTAAGAAAGACTCCTGTAATTCCAAAAATGGGTTTATTCATTTTTGTTTTTTCTCTTCTTCCCTCACTTCACTGCCTCTCTCAAACCCTTTCCTATTTTAAACTTAACTACTTTTTTAGCTGGTATCTGAATAACTTTTCCTGTTCGAGGATTTACTCCTCTTCTTTCTTTTCTCTTCATTACTCGCAAAGTGCCAAAGTTGACTAAAGTGACTTTCTCTTCTTTGCAGAGTGTATCCCCAATTGTCTTAATAATAGCATCAATCACCTTCTGAGTCTCTCTCTTACTCAAACCTACTTCTCCACTTACCTCTTCTACTAGCTCTGCTTTGTTCATTCCTTGCCTCCGTTTTGTTGATTACTTCTCAATAACTTGCTCTTATGTTAGC
>JAUVZS010000026.1:0-9210 GCA_030602435.1 Clostridia bacterium | reverse complement strand
TTCCTGACTGTACGACAGGTGTGGCCTTTGTCGCTTACTCCAGTGATGGGACTCGTAAATTCATTTATCATATTTCTCGTGCTGCCTCAGGAAAGATTAGTGATGGCCACTTTCACTCCAGCTATTTGTCAAAAGTAAAGTATCTTCATATAATGGGCTCAAGTCTTTCCATGGATGAGCCCTGGCGTAAGGCTTGTTACAAGGCAGCCGAAATAGTAAAAGAGTCAGGAGGAAAAATTAGCTTTGATCCTAATCTTCGTCCGGAGCTATTGGATGTAGAAAAGATTAGAGAAATCTCAGAGCCCATTCTTTCTTCTTGTGAGATTGTTCTTCCCAGCGGGGAGGAAGCCAGGATGTTAACGGGAATAGAAGATGCAGATAGAGCCTCCCAAAGGCTACTTGAATATGGACCGTCTATAATAGCTCTTAAACGCGGTAAAGAAGGTTCGTGGATTTATACAAAGAAAGATAAATTAGAGGTGCCTTCTTTCTCTGTAGAGGAGGTAGACCCCACTGGAGCCGGTGACTGTTTTGATGCTGGTTTTATAGTGGGAATTCTTCAGGGATGGTCTTTAGAGAAGGTAGCTAGATTTGCCAATGCCGTGGGAGCCCTAGCGGTAACCAAAAAAGGTCCCATGGAGGGTGCTCCCTGGCCAGGGGAAGTAGAGAAAATATTAAATGGTGAATGGTTCTAGATACTCGATTCTAGATGCTCGATCCTCGTCTTCCTCTCCCCTGCGGGGAGAGGATTAAGGTGAGGGGGCACGAGATACGAGATACGAGTTTAAAAGGAGAAGAAAAGTAAATGGAAAAGGTATCTATTTCTGCAGGTAAAATGCGTGGTTTAAAGATGTTAGCTGATGATACTGGTCGATTTCGGATGATGGCCATCGATCAAAGAGGCTCTCTAAAGCGAATGCTGGCCAAGGTGCTTTCTAAAAAAGCTGATGAAATAAGATATGAGGATTTAGCTGAATTTAAGAAAATCGTCATTAAAACACTAGCTTCATATTCTAGTGCTACTCTCACTGATCCTGTCTATGGCTATCCTAATGCTATAAAGTATTTCCCCAGAGGAGTAGGTCTTCTTCTCTGCGACGAAGAAACCGGAGGAGAGAAAGCAGGTAAAAGTGGTAAAGAAATAAAATCGAGTTTGATTCAAGGTTGGGGAGTAGATAAAATAAAGCGAGCCGGAGCAGATGGGGTAAAGCTTCTCATTTACTATCGAGGAGATGCTACTCCTGAGATAGTAGAACATCAAAAGAATCTAATAAGAGAGGTAGGTATAGCCTGCCAGAAATATGATCTTCCTTTTGTTTTGGAGCTTGTGAGCTATCCTTTTCTTCCTGACGAGACGAAAGAAAACGCCGTCTTTGCCCGGCGAAAGCCCAAAATTGTTAAAGACTACGTAGAGGAGTTTTCTAAGTCCAAATACGCAGTTGACATTCTCAAAGTGGAGTTTCCTGCTAATCTAAAATTTGCCAAAGAGTATGCTCAGGGAGAATTTGATGGAGTGAAAAGAGAGCCCCTCTATGACCTATCAGAAATCAAGAATTTTTGTCGGGAGGTAACAAATCTTGCCGGTGTTCCCTGGGTCATATTGTCAGCGGGGGTAGAGATAGATGAATTTGTAGAAAATGTAAGAATAGCCACCGAGTCAGGTGCTTCTGGTTTTCTTGGAGGAAGGGCTATCTGGCAAGGCTGCGCTGAATACTATCCACATAAAGAAGCTATGGAGGAATGGCTAACTACTAGTGGAGCAGGTAACTTCAAGCGGCTGCATCAAGTCTTTCAAAAAGCTACTCCTTATTTTGAGCACGAGAGGTTCAAAGGATATCCTAACCTCCATTTAGAGAAAGAGGGAGCAGACTGGCATAAAGAATATTAAGGAAATTTAGCTTCTTCCCATTATTTCCTTTATTTTCATCAGATTTATAATGTGGGCTCTTTCTCTTTCTTCTAGTTTCATGGTGATATACTTTACTGTCTCTTTTACGCGAGGTATAAAGATATATTCCAGAGCATTTACTCTTCTTCTGGTACGTTCAATCTCCTTAGCTAATCTTCTTACCTCTTCTTCCTTTTGGGCTAGATGGAGTAAAGAAGGTAGAATATTTAAAAATGCTCTTAAGGCAAAGTCAAGTTTCCAGTTAGTCCCGTAAAAACCATAACATAGAGGATCTTCTTTAGTTATTAGCTTAAACTGAGGGGTCGAGAGGCGACCCTCTCCAGATATTTCTAAATCTATCTTCATTTTTGTCCACATAAGGGCTTCTTCTATTTCTCTTTCCCAGTTAAGTAAGGTGGCTATTTGAAAATCAGCGTAAATTTGCCTCAAATTTGCTGCTGTTTTCTTTTGCATATCTTGTACTTCTTTGACTAAAGGGAGAAACTGCTGGATTAACTCATCTCTTTTATCTTCTAGAAGGTCGTGAGCTCTCTGAGCCATAGCCAGTCTTTGCTTCTGTTTTAAGAGCTCCATCCGTGTAGGACTGACATGTAGAACTTGTGGCATTTTTATTCTCTATATTTTTTTATAAACTCATCCCTTACTCTTTTCAGCTCTGGAGTGGGAATCATTTTAAGAAGTTGCCATCCAATACTTAGAGTTTCTTCAATTTGCCGGTCTTCTTTTTGTTCCTGAGAGACAAAATCTTGCTCAAACTTATCAGCAAAGTGAAGATATTTTTTATCCATCTCACTGAGGGTGGCTTCACCCATAACTAAAGCTAACTCTCTGGTTTCCATTCCCTGGGCGTAGCAAGCGTAAAGCTGATTAGAGAGTTCGCGGTGATCTTCTCGTGTTTTTCCTTTCCCTACCGCCTCATCCATCAAACGAGATAGGGAAGGAAGGACATTGATAGGGGGATAGATTCCCTTTTGATGAAGGTCTCTTTGCAGTATTATCTGCCCTTCTGTAATATAACCGGTAAGGTCAGGTATAGGATGGGTCTTGTCATCGTCAGGCATGGTAAGGATGGGAATCAAGGTGATAGAGCCATTTTTTTCTTTGACTCTGCCAGCTCGCTCGTAGATACTAGCCAGGTCTGTATAAAGGTAGCCCGGATATCCTCTTCTTCCAGGAACCTCTCGTCTAGCGGCAGAGAGTTCCCGCAGCGCTTCCGCATAATTAGTCATATCGATTAAGATAACTAAGATGTGCATTCCTTTTTCAAAAGCAAGGTATTCGGCACAGGTTAAAGCCATTCTGGGCGTAGAAATCCTTTCGATTACCGGGTCATCAGCTAGATTAAGAAAAAGGGTGGTTTTTTCAATGGCACCGCTAGTTTCAAAATCAGAGATAAAGAAATTTGCCTCTTCAAAGGTTATTCCCATAGCAGCGAAAACAATGCCAAATTCTTCTTCTTTCCCTAAAACTTTGGCTTGTCGGACAATTTGAGCTGCCAGTTGGATATGAGGCAAGCCTGCTCCAGAGAAAATAGGTAATTTCTGTCCTCTGGAGAGTGTGTTTAGCCCATCAATAGCTGATATTCCTGTCTGAATAAATTCCACCGGATAAGCCCGCGACTCAGGGTTTATTGGTTTTCCCTGTATATCCAGTCTTTGTTCGGGGATTATTTTTCTTCCTTCATCACGGGGTCTTCCCCATCCGTCAAATACTCTTCCCAGAACATCTTCAGAGACATCTAATTGAATTCCTTTGCCCAGAAATTTTACCTGAACTCCCTTTATTCCTAATTCACTGGCTCGTTCAAATAATTGCACCAGGGCTGCCTCGGAAGTTATTTCCAGAACTCTACCCCTCCTTCTTTCACCGTTAACTAGTTCTATTTCCACCAGTTCCTCATAGGAAACATCCTGCACCCTATCCACTAACATCAAAGGCCCAGTGAGCTCTTTTACCGTTGTATATTCTTTAATTCTCATCCTCTATCTCCTACCTCTTCTTTCAATTTCTCGACTATCTTTTCTGTTTCTTTTTCAATATCTTCTTCAGGGGTATACTTTATCTTGGCAATATCCTCTCTCACAGGAAGGGAAATGAGTTCATTTAAGGATGCTCCTTTTTCCAGAGCTGCCAGGGATGTATCATAATAATTCAAGATTAGCTTAAGCATTAAGTATTGTTTCTTTATGGAGGTATAGGTATCTATAGGGTGAAAAGCAAATTGCTGCAGGAAATCTTCCCTTAAGGAACGAGCCGTTTCCATGGCTATCCTATCCTCATTAGATAAAACATCCAGCCCCACTAACCTTACCATTTCCCTTAACTCATCTTCCTTTTGCAAAAGAGCCATAGCTTTACTTCTAAGCTTTATCCAGTCAGGAGCTACCTTTTGGGTAAAGTATTTCTCTAAGTCTTCTAGATAAAGAGAATAACTACGCAGCCAATGTATAGCTGGAAAATGACGTTGATAAGCTAGTTCGGCCACTAATGCCCAAAAAACTCTCACTACTCTTAAGGTAGCTTGAGTTACTGGCTCGGAAAGATCTCCTCCCGGAGGAGAGACCGCTCCAATAGTACTTAGGCTCGCCTTGCGTCCATCTTTTCCCAGGCAGATGACTCTTCCTGCCCTTTCATAAAACTCAGCCAATCTTGAAGGAAGATAAGCGGGGTATCCCTCTTCTCCCGGCATCTCCTCAAGTCTTCCCGACATCTCCCTTAAGGCCTCAGCCCAGCGGGAGGTAGAATCAGCCATCAAGGCGACATCATAGCCCATGTCCCGATAGTATTCAGCTAGAGTAATCCCCGTATAAATAGAAGCCTCCCGCGCTGCTACAGGCATATTGGAGGTATTAGCTATCAAAACGGTCCTTTGCATTAAAGATTTACCTGTCTTAGGGTCTTTAAGCTCCGGAAACTTCCTAAGGACATCAGCCATCTCATTCCCCCGCTCGCCACACCCCGTGAAGACAATGATCTCTGCATCTGTCCATTTTGAAAGCTGGTGCTGGACCACGGTATTATGCAGGAGCAAGGGACCGTGGCCTCCAACAAAATTTTCTTTTTGAGGGATGCAAACATCGTAGACATCAAGGGGGCCGTTAATTTTCTCAACACTTACCACTCTGTCGCAAAAAATATAATCTAAAAGAGAAGATAGCCTCAAGATTTGACTGTATTTATCCTTCCTTCCGCCTTCCTTTAAGACCTGGACAAATCTCTTAAATGTAGAGGCACTCATTCGTTCTTCATTACCGATATAATTACTTATTTCTACTTTCCGAGCTTTGAGCTCTGAGTAGGTAATCTTTGAGCCCTGATAAAGCTCGGATATAGTTTCGCTGGACAAGGGAACCACATCGTGAGAGGTATAAGTAGTTTTCTTTGAATTTATATAATCCTTGATTTTTTGAATTTTATTAAATTTTTTACCGTCTTTGCTCATTGATTCATAAAATATTTTCAGATTGTCGATGCTGCGGATGAAAATACGATAATAATTCTTTTCTTTGATTTTTCTTATAGCTAGTAGATGAAGAATTCCCAATCTGGTTAGAGCATAAGAAAGACCAATTTGCAACTTCTTACTAGCCGTGGAGAGCTCTATTTCTCCTTGAGAGAAGGATCCATCACCTAGATAAAATCCTTTCAGAAAAGCAGAAAGGATTTTATCGTTGGATTTTAAAATAAGAGGAGGAATCTGTTTCTCAGAAGAGTTACCCCCGGCATCTATGGCTTTGATAAAGTCTACAAAAACTTTATTGTAGACGAGAATTCCGGGAGTTTTGCCTTTTTGTTTCTCCTTTTTAGTTTTAATGCCAAAAATAGAATTGATGAGATGAGTAAATTGTTTTAAAAGTTCATCGTCTCCATTAGTAAACACAGCTGTATTTTTGGTTCTGATATATCCTTCAGCAATAAAGAGTCCTAAAACTTCACCCAATTCTGGGCTAGCTTGAGAGGGAATATGGATAGTCTGACCCCATCTAGCTCCTCTTAATTGTTTGGAAACAGGAAGAGACGAATTAGCTTGGGAATAGACTTTTTTCACCAGGGAAAGGGGAGGAAGGTTTCTCTTATAGATAAAACTTTCTGCATTTACCTTAGAAATTCCTATTAAAGATAATTCTCGCTTTTTCCTGAGATTTCGCAATATCCGGGAAAGTTTTTCTCTAATAGAGATATCTGCTACTCGAGCTTCTTTTAATTTATATAGGTCAAATTTTGCTTTTTTATTTTTAACTTCGATCTTGCGCACAGCAGCAATAAAATCCCCTACCTGGAGATTCTCAGCTTTAACTTGAACAATCTCTCCCTTCTTATTTATCTTGAATATCTTATGAAAAGGAGTAACCTCAACCAAACGTCCGCTTCTTGTCTTAATACGAATAATAGAATCAGTTTTTCCTTTATAAAAAATAGATGAATTTGATCCTTCGATCTTGTTTGCGTTCAGAGAGAAAAGAGAAAGCGAGGGATTAATTTTGATTATTGTCTCTAAACCATCTGTCTTTGCTTTTCCTTTTTTCAAGCACTTTCTATAAAGTTCCTCCATGGTAAGAAGAGTTCCATCACCAAGAATCACTGGAGTGTTGCCTCTCACGCATTTCCCGGATCCAAAGGGGCCGGGGATACAGGCAGTTCCTCCTTTGGCAATGGGGAAGAAAGTATCGATGACTCTCTGCCCAGTGATAAGAGGTTCCTCGGGACTTAGCTGCTTCTTATAAGGCCTCATCTTTCTTACCGGCCACCTCTGAAGCATGGAGATTTTCTTTTCTTCGCCTTCCCCGGTTTCAATAAGGGCAATTATATCCTCAACCTTTACTTTGCCTTCTCTTATTTCTTTTACCTTTCCCTCAATTCCAAGGGGAACGAGGATGCGGTGCTCGATTATTTCTGTTTCCTGCACCACTCCTAAAATATCTCCTGGGGTAACTTCTTCCCCTTCTTTTACCCTCGGCTTGAAATCCCACTCTTTTTCTCTGTCAATAGCTGGAAACTCGATTCCTCGAGAAATAAAATCACCTTCGCTTGCCTTGATTAAGTCTAGAGGACGCTGGATTCCATCATATATATTTCCCAATATTCCCGGGCCTAATTCCACTGATAGAGGTTGATTGGTAGACTCCACAGGCTCTCCTGGTTTTAGGCCGCCTGTTTCCTCATAAACCTGGATTGAAGCCTTATTTCCTCTTATTTCCAGAATTTCTCCAATGAGCCGTTCTTTTCCCACTCTTACTACATCGTACATCCTGGCTTTGGGAATATTTTCTGCTACTACCAAAGGGCCAGCAATTTTGATTATCTTACCTTCAATGTCCATCTAGATTCCTCTACTTCTTTCTATTCTGCCTTTGTAATTACCTTATCCACAATTCCGTATTTCTTAGCTTCCTCTGCAGTCATATAAAAGTCTCTATCCGTATCTCTTTCAATCTTTTCTTTAGGCTGACCAGTGTGTTTTACGAAAATATCATTTAGTCTATCTTTAACTTTAAGAATGTAGCGTGCTTGAATTCCCACGTCACTGGCCTGTCCTCTTGCTCCTCCTAAAGGTTGGTGGATAAGGATATTAGCGTTAGGTAGACTCAGTCTTTTTCCAGGGGTTCCAGCAGCTAATAGCAGCGCAGCTGCACTGGCGGCCTGTCCCATGCAGATTGTGGATACGTCAGGTCTTACGTATTGCATAGTGTCATAGATAGCCAATCCTGAGGTTACTATTCCTCCTGGTGAGTTGATATAAAGTTTTATGTCCTTTTTAGGATCTTGAACCTCCAGAAAAAGTATTTGGGCGATTACCGTGTTAGCTACATTATCATCAATAGGCTGACCAATGAAAATTATTCGATCTTTAAGCAGCCGGGAATAAATATCGTAAGCCCTCTCTCCCCTAGCTGTTTTTTCCACCACTATAGGGATTAAAGCCATTTTTTTCCTCCTTTTTATTCGCTTATCTTTGCTTCCTTATATAAAAAGTCAATCACCTTTTCTTCTCTTATGCGGGCTGCTACAGTACTTAGCTCACCCCGAGCAGCAAGATTATTCTTTATGCTGTTTAGCTCTTTTTCCTTAATTTCTTTATTTACCAAGCTTTTTAGCCTTTCCTCTGTTTCTTTCTCTTCAACTTTGATTTCTTCTTGTTCAGCAATTGCTTCCAGGATAAAAAAAGTCGAAATTCCTCTCTCGAGCTCTTGGTTCAATCTCGCTCTTAGCTCCTTTTCCGATAACTTTTCTTTTTCCAGATAAGATTGAAGAGTGGACCCTTCTTTTTTTAACCTGTCTTCCAGTTCTTTAATTCTTTCCTCCACTCTCCTTTTAACCAGAGAAGGGGGGATATTAATGTGGAAGGTCTCTACTACTTTGTCTATTATCTCTTTCTTTAGTCTTTTTTCCTCCCAGTTTTCTTTTGTTTCTTTTAGTTGTTCCTGGATATGTTTTTTAAAGTCCTCCAAGCTATTAAATTTGAGGTCTTTAGCAAGTTTATTGTCAAGCGGAGGAACTTTTTCTTCTCGTATCTCTTTTAAGACGATCTTAAACATAATTTTTTTGCCAGCAAAATCTTTTTGAGGATAGGAAGAAGGAAATTGAATTTCAAGCTCTTTTTTCTCTCCTTTTTTTAATCCCATCAAACCTTTAGAGAAAGAAGATGGAAGTAGGGATGAGCCTACCTTAAAGAAAAAGTTTTTTTGCGTTCCTCGAGGAAATAATCTTTTTTCGTGAAAAATCTGATAATCTAAAACTACCCAGTCTCCTTGTCTTACTTCTCGTTCTTTTTTGAGAGGAATATAATGAGTGTGTTGTTTCTGGAGCTGCTTTAATACTGTTTCTATTTCATCTGCGGGTACCTCTATTTTTCTTTTTTTAACTCTGACTCCTTTATATTTACCCAATTTAACCTCTGGTTTATTCACCAGGTTAATTTTGAAGATAAGAGGCTTATTGCCAGAGAATTGAACTATTTCTACAGTTGGTTCAACTATGGGAACAAGGTTGTGTTCATTTACTATCTCTTGGTATACTTTGGGATAGATCTTCTTTATTGCTTCTTCTTGAAGCACTTCCTCGCCAAATCGTTTTTCGAATATCTTTCTAGGGATCTTTCCTTTTCTAAACCCAGGAACTTGTACATCTTTAACTAATCTATAGAAGGCTTGGGAAAGTTCGGCTTCTACCTTTTCTTGCGGTATTTCAACCTTGAAGCTAATTTCCGCCCCTTCTTTTTTCTCTATAGCTACTTGCACGATTCCTCCTTATATATAGCGTATAGCGGGTAATTTCCCCCTCACCCGAAAAAGCACGATGTG
>JAUVZS010000016.1:0-11252 GCA_030602435.1 Clostridia bacterium | reverse complement strand
GATGTCGCCGGACATATATAAAGAATAAAATCCCAGTAATAATCACAAATACCGCAGACAAAAAGAACTTCCAAATATCCTTCGGCAGTGTGATTTCGTAGCCCATGATAGAGAATGTACTTTGAAAACTACCCCTACCTTTTTCCTCCCAATTAATGCTAACCACATGTGCGCCTCGGGGAACATTTTCTACTTCCTTCACCACAATCTCATCAAAAAAAGCCTTTCCCGTATTGAGGCTGGCGTATCCGCCAAGGTTCAGCATTAACTTAAAGGAGATAACATCTTCTCCTGTGCGTGCATAAAGTTCTACGGGTTTCCATTTATCATTCGACCCCTTTATATCCTTTGAGGTATCCATTTTTCCTTCAATGCCGATATTGGCGCCTTTATTACCTCGCCCTACATTTTTGGTTTTTATCCAGCCGTATATTTTATATATAGAATTCTCCTTTACTCTGATTATCTGGGTAAAAACTGCGTGATTAGGCACAAGGTTCTCTATCATCACAAATTTAGTACCCGTAAATGCCTTGCCCTCTTCTAAGGTATGCCGCGCTGCCTCTGGTTCTCTTGCCCAACTTTCTGCCTCCCAGGCTGTGGGCCTACCTTTTTTTTCTTTTTCAAAAGAGGAGTTTTTTACAAGATTTTCTCCTATTTCAGGTGACTTTCGCCATAGAGACGGTAATACAAAAACAAGTAATAATATAAGCAGTGATATAAGTGCCGCTGCCAGAAAATAAAATTTTTTTCTCATAAATACTCCTATGTAAAGAATATCCAGCTTTTAAGCCATCTTAAGTTTTCTACAAAAGTTTTGCTTATAGGCAGACCCGAAAGAATGGGATAGAAAAGGATGAATAAGACCACGGCAGTTATTAAATAGCCATAGATAAAATAGCTAGACCTGGGCCATTTTTCCTTTAAATACCGAAGTAGATAAACAATGCAAAGAATCATAAAAGGGACAGTGGTAAAGAAATGATAAATCCAGGTAAGTCTTTGGATAAAGATCCAGGGAAGGTACTGGGAAGCCAGGCCAATAAGAACAATAAGGAATTTTTTGTCTTTTCTTTTTATGACAAGCATAACAGATGCCATAACAGCGAGTATTCCCACCCACCAGATAGCAGGATTGCCTATGGCCACGATACTGGAAACAGTGCCGGCGGGAAGATAGTCCTGCCCGCCATAGTACCAGACAGGTTTGAGCATAAGGGGCCAGGTCCACCATTTTGAGGAAAAGGGATGGCTGGCCTGGAGCCCAGAGTGGTAATTAAACATCTGGGACTGATAGTTCCATATAGAACTTATGCCATGCCCGGGTCCGGGTACGAAAAGTGTGGGGACATAGGAAAGGAAATAGATGCCCATAGGAAGAAGAATAAAAAAACATACGGCTAATCCCAATATAGCCAGAAGCGAAGTTGGATATTTCTCTACCAGAGAGGCAATCTTTCTTCTCTCTTTGTGGGGAATTTTCTTTCTCTTTTTTCGAGAAAGTTTAAGGCGAGAGGATTTATATTCTTTAAAACTTCTGAAAATGGCCACAAAAAAGATTGCCACAAGTCCTGCCCCAGCATAGAGAGAAGTCCATTTACTTGCCGCCCCAAGACCGAAAAATAACCCGCAAAGTCCCAGGGGACCGACCATTTTCCGCCAGCCGCACCTAAAAAAACTTTCTTTATAGAACTGGTATATGAAGTGATACATAAGAATGACAAAGAAGACACTATATACATCAATGGTGGCGATACGTGTCTGGGTAAAATGAAGAAAATCTACCGAAAAAAGGAGTGCAGCAAAAAAAGCATATTCCCGCTTTTTAAAAAGGCTGCGGGCAAATATGTAAATGGCCGCTAACATACCAATACCAAAGAGGGTCCCCACTATGCGCCAACCAAAAGGATTCATACCAAACAGAAGTATCCCCACGGCTATAAAGAGTTTACCCAGGGGAGGGTGGGTCCATTCAAAAGGCTCTAATCTGTGGATATGCTCGTAGGCTGTTCTACCGTGGTAAATCTCATCAAAGTACATACCATTATAGTAAGAAGGAATGAAAGAAACCATCCCCTGCTCATCAAATAGACTCTCTGGGCTTCCTTCACTTAATGAAGTTACTGTCTCGGGAATAATCTGCTCTACGGCAAGGAGGTGTTCCCCCTCCTCCTCATCAAAATCCCAGAAGCCAATCTCGTAAAGTGTTGAGTTTGGGTTTTCTACAATTACCCTTATAGAGGATGCGGAAAAATTGACAGGGGTCCTCTTCCAGGTAAAAAGGCCCTGCTTAAATTGCGGGCCTTTCTCCCAGCTGATGCCATCTGATGAATATTCTATTCTATAGGTTCCTTTCTCATCAATGCCGCCGAAGGTAGAAATATATCTCACTGCCTGCTCTTCTCCTAAATCAGCAATAAAACTTTCCCCCCGGTGGGCCGGCTTCCATCCAGAATCTGGCACTTTTATGGTTCCCAGGTTAAAGAGGGTAACAACGCCGTAGACACACATTATCCCGCAGAGTAAAAAAAGGTCTTTTTTTGTATAGGGAAGTTTGGCTGTATCCGCATCCCTTTCTACCATAGGCCGGCCGGCTGGCCCGCCAGGGGGCTGGCCAGCCCCTTTCTCTGGAGCGGCAGCGATTTTCTCTCTGAACCCAGTGCCAGGCACACCTTCAGTCTTTGCAGAGAAGGTAAGAGGTTCCTTGTTCTTTATAAAAAGGTCCCAGCCCAGCTTTACCAGCCAGGCAAGCGAGACAAGATGAAGGAATGAGACAGTGAGGAAGAATATATCAAAGCGGGGAATTTGATATGAGTTCATCAGGCTAAACTGGAGGACATATCCTACGTTCAAGAAATGAATAATGCTCAAAAAGCCTGATAAGAGGAAGATTCTTTTATCCTTGAGCGAGATAAAACTTATAAGCCCTATGGCCAGAGCAGGGTAGAGGTAGCGCTCATGCATTTTAGTACTTAATACAAAAGCCGCCGTGACGATAGTAAGAGCTATAAAGAGATAGCTCTCTTTACCTTTGCCTTTGAAAAAAAGGGCTGCTGCCCACCCTACAATGGCAAGAATAAACAAAAGCCCCCAGGTGCTGTAGGAAAAAAAGAGGAAGGTGCCCGAATTAGGGGCCCAGTTTCTACCAAAGAAGGCAAAGAGGTTCGCCGCATTAAGGCTGGCATATGGGTATGAGGCCAGAGTCTTTAGATATTGTCCGAATATCCAAAAGGGCCCCTGGACAATAGAAAAAGGGAGGATGCCAAGAACAAAGACCCCCAGGCCCCAGGCCATACTTATAAGGAAAGGGTAGAGGCGGCCCTTTTTTATAAAAGCAAAAAAGAGAAGAGGAGTAAAAATCAGAGCCTGCGGCTTAATAAGGATGGCAAAGGCAAATATACCCGAAGCAATGACCAGCTTGTTTTTAATAAGTAAAAGCAGCATAACCAGAATAAAGAGGGTAAATACAGAATCTACCTGGCCCCAGATGGCTGAGTTTAGAATAACGGCTGGAGCGAATACAAAGAGCAGAGAAATACCAGCGGCCAAAAGTCTTCCTATTTTCTTTGATGCATAGCGGAATATTAAAAAACTAATAAGTATATCGGCAATAATTGCCGGCAGTTTAAGGATAAGCAGAAAAAGCCTGGAATCCAGTGGCAATGAGAAGAACTTCTGCACGAGCCCTATAAGGTATAAAACATATACATACCCGGGAGGATAGTCGGCAAACATCCCTGAGGCATAGAAATTTGGCAAGCCTTTGTCAGCCGCATGAAGTGCCCAGGCGGTAAAGGTACCCATATCAATACCGTGCCCTTCAAAGAAGACAGCCAGAATAACCCGAAAAACAAAACCGGCGGCCAGAATACCTGTGAAAGCCCAGGGATATGATTCCTTCGCTGCTTGGGGTGTTTCCTTCTCCCTCTGCATTTTATTTCGCAGCAAAAGATAGCACCCGACAAGTAATACAGAGTAAAAAAGAGCAAAAATCAAAAGAGTAGGAGGCGAGACAGGACTACCTGAAGGTTTAGCGGGAGCCTTTTTTTGGGGGGGTTCTTCTTTTTGCAGATTTACAACAGATACTCCCCAAGGAATATCCTCTATTTGCTCTAATCGTACATCATCAAAAGATGCCGTTCCTCTATTTATACTCCCGTAGCCGCCCAGCCTGAGGGATACTGTCATCTCCTTCTGATCATGTCCTGTTTTTACATAAAACTCTGTGTATTTCCACTCCCCCCGAGTATCTGTAAAATCAGGCGAAGTCTCAAGGATACCCAGAACTGTAATGTTCGCCCCTTTCTTTTCCGCATCAGCGCCATGCGCTTTAATCCAGCATGAGAGCTTATAGCAGGTATCAGGGTCAACCTTTACACGCTGCAGGAGCTTGGAATCATTTGGCTGGCCGCTTTTAATAGTAGCAAAGTAGTCTCCTGATAAGGCGTCTCCTTCTTCGCTGAGAAAAACTGTATCCCCATCCCGCCATACATTCTTAGCCCAGAAATCAGGTAAGCCAGAGGATACTCTTTCAAAGCTGCCATTTAATATAAGGTTTTCCTGTGAAAACAGAGCAGGAGAAAAACCAAAGACTATCGCCAAAAGAATTATTATGCAGAATTTCTTATTCATCTCACATTTCTATCGTTTTTAATACTATCCCACTACCGCCTAGATCTAATTAGTCTTAAATTTGCCGAAATCTCCCTTATTTGCTTTTTTACCTCTTAACTTTTTTGTACAAAAATGTACTTATGATGTGCCATCAATTTTTTTGCCAATTTTGAACTCTTAAAATTTGAGATAGGACTCAACCAGTTTCCTGATGAGAGTTCAGGAGTTTTTTAAAGGTAGATATTTCTTGCTGAGCTGGTTCCTCAAAGTGTACAAAATTGTCCATTTTTCTGGGCTCTCCAGAGGCTAAAACCTGGATAATATCTAAGATTCAGCGAATAAGAGTAACCCAAATAAAGAATGGACAATATTGTCCATTCTTTCTTAAGCTTTTCAGAAGCTAAACTCGAACATTTTTTGATATAATATTTTTCTCAAAGTGTACAAAATTGTCCAAAATTAGCAGGGAAAATTACCCGGAATGAGAGTTCACTCTGGGCAATATCCATCTTTAAAATTTCTTAAATCCGCACCAGTAAAGTAGTTAAGGCCGTCCTTAAATAAGTGAATTTTTTTGCTGGTTCAAAGTTGGCAGGAAAGTTGTATATATCTAGATGAAGGTACAAAAAAGGCCATCACAGGTCCATCGACAGAACACCCAGAAGTGACAAAATAAAGTTAAAATCAAGCCTTTCAGTCTTTTTCTAGAAAGCTAAAAAGCTGGAGAAAGGGGTAATATTTATGCCTGTTAAAAATAGTAAATGGCTCATAAAAACACTGCTCAAAGAAAAGTTAACTACCCAGCATCAGCTCACCCTGGCCCTGGCCAGACAAAAAGAGACCGAAGAGTCCCTGGAAAAGATATTTCTGGATCTTAACTTTCTTGATAAAGAGCAGCTAAAACATCTAAAAGAGAAAGAGCCTGTGGATAAGGAAAATTCACTCACAGAGCATATTGACCCTGAATTATTAAAGCTAATTCCCGAAACTATAGCCAGATACTATTCTCTTATTCCTTTATCTAAGAATGGAAAAGTTCTTACCATTGCCATAGCCGACCCAACCGATGTCATAGCCATTGATACAGCCAGAGCTATCAGCGGGTATGAAATCAATATCCTTCCCGGCTCAAAAGAAAATATCCAAAGAGCCATAGAAAGAAACTATAGTGGCTCTCTTGATATGAAGACTCTCCTCTTAGATCTACCCACCGAAGCTGAAGTTCAATCAGGAATGGGAATAGATATGGCTCAAGTTGAGCTTAAAGCCAATGACCCTCCCGTAGTTAAATTTGTTAATCTGTTGCTCCTGGAGGCTATTGAGCGCGAAGCCAGTGACATTCACATCGAGCCCAGAGAAGGAAAGGTGGATATTCGTATCAGGGTTGATGGAGTTTTGCAAAAGGTACCGCCCCCTCCCAAAGCCATGCACTCTGCCATTATTTCACGAATAAAGATTCTTTCTAATCTAGATATTAGTGAGCGAAGACTGCCCCAGGATGGCCATTATTTGATAAGAACAGGGGAAAAGAAAATTGATACCAGAGTCTCCACTTTTCCCACCATGTACGGGGAAAAGCTGGTAATACGTCTTTTGGATAAAGAGAAGCTTTCTCTAAGTCTGGAAGAGTTAGGTTTTACTCCGGATCAACTTTCAAAATTCCAGAAAGCTCTCCAGTGCCCCTATGGAATGATATTGGAAACCGGGCCCACTGGATGTGGAAAAACTACCACCCTTTATGCTGGCCTGAGGCGTATCAATACTTCCGAGAAGAATATTGTTACCATAGAAGATCCTATTGAATATGACCTGGAAGGAATCAACCAGATGCAGATAAAACTAAAGATTAATTTAACCTTTGCTAATAGCCTGCGCTCAGTTCTTCGCCAGGACCCTGATGTAATTCTGGTGGGAGAAATCCGTGACCGTGAAACAGCCGAAATTGCTGTAAGGGCTGCCTTAACTGGACATTTGGTTCTCAGTACTTTACATACCAATGATGCGGTGGGGGCAGTAGCGCAGCTTAGATACTTCCATATTGACCCTTATCTTATCGGCTCTGCCATTAATTTAGTCATAGCCCAAAGGCTAATTCGCCGCGTTTGCCTTCACTGCCGAGAGTATCATACTCTTTCCAAAGAAATCCTCTCTCGATTAGGTTTGACTGAGAAAAAGGAAAATAATTTTAAGCCAGCCAAGGGCAGGGGCTGTCCCCGCTGCAGCTATACTGGTTATTGGGGCCGAACCGCTGTATATCAGCTTTTTGAAATTACACCCCAGGTGAAGAAAATAATCTTTGAAGGGGCTAATATGCATACTCTGAGGGTTGAAGCAATGAGACAGGGAATGAGAACCCTACAGCAATCCGCTGTAGAGAAGCTTCGTCAAGGATTAACCACCATTGAAGAAGTCTTAAGTGTTAGCCTTAAGGCATAAAGAGGAACAAAATGTCCAAATTTAACTGTATCTGCGTGGACAGGCAAGGACAGAGGACGGAAATTCACCATGAGGCAAATTCGGTGCCTGAAGTATCCTCTTTTTTGCGAGAGAGAGGTCTAACTCCCGTCTCAGTGAAAGAAATCAAATCAAAAAGCCTTGCCGGGCAAATAGTAAGGGAATTTCATTTTCTCTTCAGTGTCAGAAGAGTAAAGGCAGCTGAAATAGCCATTTTTTTTCGTCAGCTAGCTACTATACTCGCCGCAGGAATAAATTTATCAGAATGCCTTGAAAATCTTTCCTCTCAGACGGATAATAAAAATTTTGCCGAGCTAATAAAAGAGGTCAGAAGGTATGTAGTATATGGACACAGCTTTTCCCAGGCTTTATCAGAGTATCCCCACCTGTTTCCTCCTCTAGTCACAGAGATGGTAGCTGTAGGAGAAGAGACAGGCTCATTAGATAAAGTGATCTTCAATCTGGCCAGCTGCCTGGAAGCCCAAATAGATCTTAAAAAAAAGGTGGTAAGCGTGAGTAGATATCCCCTCTTCGTTTTTGGTTTTTTTATGGTAGTGGTGGGAGTGATGATTTTTTTTCTCATTCCTACATTTAAGGGAATATTTTCTTCCTATGGAGCCCAAGTGCCCATTCTCACTCAGTTTATTATAAGTATAAGTGATTTTCTTATCAGGTGGCTTCCTTACGAGGTAATTCTTCTTTTAGGGACGAGTCTTTTGGGGTATGGATATTTGCATACAGGGAAAGGGCGGGCCCTCCTGGACACTCTTAAGCTGAAGCTGCCCATAATGGCCAAAATAACCCACAGTATAGTGCTGGCACGAATATGTCGCAGTATGGGTACCCTTTTAGAAAGTGGAGTTTCTCTTACCACTGCCTTAGAGCATACTGCCGTTGCCAATAATGTAATAGCAGAAAAGGCCCTGAGGCAAATTCGTAAGAAAATTATTCAAGGTTCTATCTTGAGTCAGGAGATGAGAAAAGAGAGCTTTTTTCCTTCTTTAGTAGCGGGGATGGTTCAGACAGGCGAAGAATCGGGAAAACTGAGTGACATATTACTTCAGATAGCCAGCTTCTACGAGTCAGAGGCAGATTACAGAATAAAAGCAGTTATCTCAATCCTGGAGCCAGTTCTCATTATTGGGGTGGGAATAATGGTTGGCCTTTTTATTTTCTCCATGTATCTTCCTATCTTTAATCTAGGCAGAATTATAAGATGAAAAAAGAATATGGTTTTACTCTCATTGAGATGATGATAGTGATAATCATAGTGGGTATCCTCGCCGCCGCCGCTGTTCCCATGTACACGGGCTATATAAGGAGAGCCTATACTGCTGAGGCCAAGGCTACCCTGGGAGCAATTCGTTCGGCTGAATTGGTGTGGTACGCAGAACATAAGGCGTTTTTGAGCATACCTGTGACTTTTGAGGAGAGCCAAAAGTGGCCAGAAGCAGCAGCAGGTGCCGGGATCGAAGCTGCTTTTGGCCTGGACGTAAGTAGGAATAGCTGGTGGAACGAGTCCTTGTACTTTACAGTTGTAGTTAACGAAGGGAATCATTTCACGACAACAGCAGACGCCAGGGGAGGGTCAAATTCAAAAATAAATAGCATTCCCCCCATCTCACTTACTGATGAGGGTGTCTGGACGGGTTTCTAATTAAGTTTCGGGTTTCGAGTTGCGAGTTTCGGGTGGATCTTGATTATAAGAATAAGAATTCTTTACGGAATATATAAGAATAAGAATTCTTTACGGAATATATAAGAGGAGGCTGTGGAGTTGAAATTTTTATGAAACTCTTTTCTCTTAATTCAGAGAGTGGTTTCAGTTTAATAGAGGTGTTAATAGCTCTTCTCATACTGAGTATAGTCATAGCGGGAGGAGGGCTATTTTTTTTCTATGCTCGCTGCGCCATTGTACGGGAAGGACACCGCCGAGCTGCCCTTCAGATAGCTACCCAGAAAATAGAAGAACTCAAGAGCACTCCTTATGAGAAGATTTTGAACAGCATACCTTTTCCCAAAGAAAAAGTGGACAACCTTCCCCCTGGAAACACAGTCACCACCCAGATCGAGGATTTAGGTGGTTACCTGGAAGCAACCGTTACCGTTAACTGGCAAAATAACAGCCCTCAAAAGGTAAGCTTGGTTACCTTAATTGCTCCTCGATAGAATAATATAGTCGGTGTTAGGTCTAAATCCGACCGCTACAAACCGGAGATGTAGCGGTGCCATTTATGGCACATCGTAGTGGTTTGATTTATCAAACAATATATCTAATGAAAAATAAAAGGTCAGGATTTACACTGATAGAATTAATGGTAGCTATGATGATAGCTGCCATTGGAATTCTAGCTATTAGCTGGATCCTTGTCCTTAATCAAATTTCCTGGAGAGAGACTAGTGCTAGATTAAAACTGCAGCGAGATGCCTATTATGCTCTCTTGAAGATAGAACACCTCTTAAGAGAGGCAAGTTCTGCTGGAAAGCCGAGGATTTCCATTCTTGATAGGGGCAGCGCCCTGAAGATTGGCCAGGGTAAATTTTTCATAGATGAGGATAATAATCTCATCTTTCAAGTCGGTGAGAGTAATCCAGAACTAGTTATAAAAGGAGATAGGGGCACAAAATTCAATGTTAGTCGTGATGAGGGAGTAGTTAAAATCACTTTGAATTTAGCCAGGGGAAAACTCAAGGATGTCATTACTACATCTGTTATGCCGCGGAATTAACCGTCAGATGAAGAAAAGCTGGAGTAAGGAAAAAGGAATTATCCTTCCTCTTGTTTTGATTTTTGCTCTTCTTCTTATGATCAGTGGCCTGGCTTTTATGTCTTTGGGGATACAGGAGAATAGTCTCGTGCAAAGAGAAATCTCCAAAAGACAAGCCTTTTATCTGGCCGAGGCAGGTCTGGAACGAGCATTATATGACCTGAGGCAAGATTTTGAAGAAGGCACTCAAAACTGGGCTGATGGTGAAATTAACGAAATAGAAGTGGATAACAAGGTAGATGGGGATGGTTTCTCATCTCTTCTTTATGATGAGACATCCCTGGGTTCCGGTTTCTACGCTGTAGCGGTAAAAAACATAAGGATAGAGCTGGAAGAGATAGATGAGGAAGTCGATGAGTTTATTAAAGATGAGGTCTGGGTAAAGGCAAGGGGAATTTTTGAAGATGTCTCTAAAACTATCCAGGCTTATGTAACCATAGAAAACCTTTCTCCCTGGAATAATGCTATCTTTTGTGCAGAGACACCCCAAAAGAAGATAGATTCAGCCAATATTCATGGCTCGGTACATCTATTAGGAAAAGAAGGAAAAAAGAAAGCACTTTCTCTGGTTGGCTCAGCCCATATCCAGAACACTTATTATTCAATACCAGAGGCATTAAAGGGGAAAATCCCTCCTCCTCCAAAAGTAGTCTTTAATGGAGAGATAGTAGAATCTCTGAAAGCCAAACTCAGAGTAAAGCAGGGTGGGGTTTTTTTAGATTTCGATGCGGGAATAGGAATGAGCCCTGACCATCCTAAAAGTAAGCTCGAGGCTTTCAAGCCCACCCTAGATGGAGTCTATACTGCCAGTGGCTTTATGGGAGAGGGAGAAGATAACGTTTATTCAGATAATGGCAAAGAAACCAGTTATAATCTTGGCCAGAGAGTTAAATTTCCCAGTCTCTATGACTCTTATATCGATCCGGCGACAAAGAAAGAGTATGCCTATATGTATTGGCATTATCTTAAGGAAAACTCCCTTCATATAAAAGAGAATGAGATCTCCTACCAAACTCCTGTTTTCAACTATTCTTATCCTAACAAAGGAAGTATCAGTTGGGATGGTCAGGGAGGATTGGAGATTGATGGGCTTATCTATATCAATGGGGATCTGATCCTTGGTAAGGAAGGCCAGCCTCCAGGAACTCAGACTATAAGATATGGGGGAAAAGGAATACTTATCTCAAGTGGAAGTATCTTTATTCACAGCCACCTATTTCCAAAGAGAATATTTCCCGCTGATGATGCAATTGGCCTCATTGCTGCCGAGGATATATATATTCTCCCCCAGGAGATATATCCTTTATATTTCATGGGAGGAGCGCTTTTTGCTGAGAAGTCAGTTAATATCGCTGAGAAAAGCCATGTTGCTGGCAGTATAGTAGCTAATAGTTTTGAGATGGAAAAGATGTCTAT
>JAUVZS010000204.1:0-3619 GCA_030602435.1 Clostridia bacterium | reverse complement strand
GAAGAAACTTCCATAACTACATAGTCTAGATTATCCTCCACCATTGTCTTAAGTATCTTCTGCAGGTCTTGTGATTCAGGAGTAGTAAGAGAAGAAAGGAAAGAATCTTTACCCAGATTATAATCGATGGTAGATATTTTGCCCACTCTAAATCCAGCTTTTTTCAAGATAGACTCAACTAAATAGGTAGTGGTTGTCTTGCCATTGGTTCCCGTAATTCCAATTACTTTGATCTCTCCAGAAGGGAATCCATACCAGTTTGTACTTAGTCGGGCTAGAGCCAAACGTGATGAAGGAACTTTAATTAACACCACTTCCCTGGGAATGACAGTAGAGATATCCTTCTCTACAACTATAACCCTGACTCCTTTTTCTATAGCCTGCGAGATAAACCGGTGACCATCTTCTTTAAAACCAGAAATAGCTACAAATAAGAAATTCGGCCTCACCTTTCTAGAATCGCAGGTAAACCCTTCCACTTCTAAATTAGTGTCGCTTTCTATTCTTTCTACATTCAACCCAATTATAAGTCTTTTAAGATTCACCCTATCCCCTATTAAGCAAGTTTTTTATCCTCTCGAGCAAAAGAGAAATATCTGTAGTCTTCACTATATAATCATCTGCCCCACTAGCTCTGGCCTTGTCAGCATCGACAGCATCGACATAGCCGGTGTAGACAATAACCTTGATGTTAAGTCCTTCTACCTTTTTAATCTGCCGGCACACTTCATCACCGTCTATGCCCGGCAAGCGAGTATCCAAGAGAATCAGATCTGGATTTTCTTTATGTACTTTATCTAAAGCTTCTTTTCCATTGGCAGCTTTTATAACTTTATATCCACATTCTACTAATACATCAGCTAAGGCTATGCGCATGTTCAGCTCATCATCCACTATTAAAATTGTTTTAGACATGATTGACTTTTTTTGTTTTATTCTTAATCTCCTCAATAATATCAACGGTTTCTTTAGGGTCAAATGGTTTGTAAAGACAGGAATAGGCACCTTTCCTTAACGCCTGCTCTATTAAGTCTTTCATCTCCTGCCGATAGGCGGTCATCATCACTGCTATTATCTTAGGATTAATCTTTCTAATAGCCAAATAGGTCTCAAGTCCATTTAGGAGGGGTAACTTCATATCTATAAACAGAATATCCAGTGGTTTTTCCTTGCTTATCTTGATAGCCTCCTCACCATTTTCAACCAAAGTTACCACATATCCTTTATCTTCTAAGATATCTTTTAGAGTCTCTCTAGTATCGGGATCATCATCAATTACCATAACCAGGGCTCCATACCCCCTCACCTTAATCCTCTCCCCCTCTTTTCGTTTAGTTCGCTTAATCTAACGATATTAACATTTGGGATACGCACAACGCATCATCGTATATTTTGGAAAGATTTAGATGTCCCTCGCCATAAAGATGCTAAATTACACCTATCATGTCAAGGCCTCACACTCATCTATCTTCGACTTTCCTGCCACTGCCCGCCATAGCTGCTAATTCCTTAAAAAAAGACCCGAAGTCCTCCATATTAACTTCTTTCCTTACTTGCTCCCCAACTTCAAACTCCTTTAGCTCTTCACTAACCTCTTTTCTTAACTCTTCCCATTCTTCCCTGGCCATTTAAACCTCCTGGTATAATGTGCCATAACCTGAGTCAATATGCTCGGGTATTTCCTGCCTTAATATGCTCGGGTAAATAGCTTTTAGTTATTTAGCTAAATAGCTTTAGCTATTTAGCCATAAATCAAACCGCTACTATCAACTAAAATCAACTACTTTCCTTTCCACCCATTCTTCCTTTTGTGGTAAAATATTCAAATAAGGCAGAACTCTTTTCATTATTTTGCCAAAGAGAGGAGCAGCTATCTCTCCTCCATAGTATGCCCCCGTAGGCTCTTTAATCACTACTATTCCAGCAATTACAGGAGAGTCTACGGAGGCAAAGCCCATAAAGGAGGAAATGTATTTATCTGAGAGATACCCCCTTCTGTCCGGCGCAGGAATTTGTGCTGTCCCTGTCTTTCCTCCTATTAAATACCCTCTTATCTTCGCTTTTCCTCCTGTTCCCTGCTCTACTACCTGTCCTAATAGCTCTCTCATCTGACTTGAGACAGAAGAAGATATTACTCTTCCTCTTACTACAGGCCCATTTTCCTCAACTATCTTTCCTTCTGGACTGCGTACATATTTAACTAAATAGGGTCTTAACAACTCGCCTCCATTTATGAGAGCAGAAAGAGCCGTGACCATTTGCAGAGGTGTAACGGCTATACCTTGACCCATGGCAATACAAGGAAGATCGGTAAGAGACCATGAAGAAGGAGATCTGACAATTCCCCCCTCTTCTCCTGGAAGATCGAGATTTGTTTTCTCTCCAAAACCAAAAAGATGAATATATTTTGAGAAAACTTCTTTCTTCATTCTACTTACCAGCTTAACTACTCCCACATTTGAAGAATTCTTCATAATTTCAGCGACGGTAAAATTCTGATTAAACGAGCGCCAGTCATGGATAATATGATTGGCTACTTTAACAGATTCTCCGCAATAAATCCTTTCTTTTTGGTTCACCAATTCTTCTTCCAAAAGAGCACTGATAGTGATAGGTTTAAAAGCTGAACCAGGTTCATAAAGGGACTGGACTATTCTATCTTTTCTGGAAAAAGAAGAATAACTAGAATAGCAGTTAGGGTCATAATCGGGTTTGTTGGCTAAGGCAAGAATTTCACCAGTGCGAGGATCCATGAACAGTGCTTCTACAGATTTAGCTTTTCTCTCTTCAAGAGCTAAGGATATCTCTTGCTCCACAATGGACTGAATAATATTATCTATAGTTAGAACTATGTCCTTTCCCGGAACAAGATTCTGAAGAGATTCTTTGGTGGAGGAAATTTCATAACCTAACCCATCTCTCTTTAGCCAAAAACGACCTTTTTCTCCCCGTAATTCCTTATCATAGTGAAGTTCCACCCCGGCCAACCCTTGATTATCTACTCCTGTAAAACCTAAAAGATGAGAAGCGAGCTCTTTTTGAGGATAAAACCTCTCAGCTTCCTCTATAAAACCTATTCCTTTCAAATGTAAATCATCAATCACCTCTTTCTGGGCAAAAGAAAGTTTTCTTTTTAACCAGATAAAGGTAGCTTCTTTTTTTAATCTTTCGGCAAGATCGGCAGTCTCCACCCCCAGTATAGAAGATAATTGCTCAGCTACTTTTTCAGGATGAGAAATTTCCTTAGGATGGGCATAAAGAGAATAGGCAGGAACATTAATAGCTAATTTCTCTAGATTCCGATCATAAATTATGCCCCTTTGGGGTAAGATCTCAATTATTCTATCCTGGCTTTTTTGGGCCTCTTTGCTGAACTTTTCATAATCTAAGATTTGCAGGCAATACAGGCGAAACTCAAGAAAAAAGAAGCCAAAAAATAGGAGAATAAAAGGTAACCAGATATGAACTCTTTTATTCTGCTTGGCCAATGGAATCTCCTTAACTATAGCGTTTAGCGTATAATCTCGTTGTACTTTTCAAACAAGAATTTTCTGGCGGGGCTAATTAACTCTTTAATCCAATTCCAAACCTTAAATCTAGAAGATTCACTTTCTTCCTG
>JAUVZS010000165.1:0-4108 GCA_030602435.1 Clostridia bacterium | reverse complement strand
GGCGCTGGTCTCTTTTTTAAGTTCTGAGTTTCTCTATATCCCGACAATTGCTATTCTTATACTTCTGGTACTAACTTTTGTCCTGGTGCTATTAATGGGGACAGGTCATCCACCTCTACCACCCATTGATAACCTCTCTTTAAGTATTCCTCAACTCTCGCTATGGCCTGGTGAGGGCTTCGTCCAGATCTGAATCCAAAGCTACAGTCACAGAACTTAGGCTCAAATATTCTCTGTAGCCGATTCAAAAGAGCTTGCTGAACTACCCTATCCCTGACAGAAGGACAACCTAAGATTTCCCCAGCTCCCCTAATCAACCTTTTACCTCATCCCCACCGTCTATACGCTACCGCTTACTTCACCTATTATGGCTTCCCTAATCTTTGGAATGGAACCTATCCCTATCTCTTTCAGATTACTTTTTTACTCAAGAATGATCTAGTAGAAAAAAGTAGCCTGTCCCCCTTTTTACCCCTTTACAACTCTATTTTCTCAGGCTCTTGGGCCTGATGAAGATGTTTTCCTCCAGCATAAACTTTTAGTTTTTTAAACATTTTTCTACCCAGTTTACTTTTGGGAAGCATCCCTTTTACCGCTTCCTGAATAATCATTTCTGGCTTTTTCTTTAACAGCTTTTCATAAACTATCCCTTTTATTCCTCCCGGGTAGCCAGTATGATGATAGTACATCTTTTTTTCTTCTTTGCCCCCGGTTACCTTTACTTTCTGGGCATTTATGACCACTACGAAATCACCTACATCCATGTGAGGAGTATAGATAGGCTTATTCTTGCCAGATAAAATCTGAGCAATCTTGCTAGCTAGTCTACCCAGGATTTTACCTTCCGCATCCACCAAATACCACTTTTTTTCAATCTCTGCCTCTTTAGGTATATAGGTTCTCATTTAGGTCTCCTCTATAATTCGTATCTCGTATCTTGAGAAGAAAAAAATTCCCTCTCCCCTTAGGGGAAGAGGGATAGGGTGAGGGGACACGATATACTATATACAACATACGGGTTTTTTATGCCCACTTTTCACCAATGAAGTTCAACCCCTGTAAAGTCAGAGTAGAGTTTACCTCATCTATCTCCTCACACTCTTCGGCTAATAAAATTCCCAACCCTCCTGTAGCTACAACTTTTACTTTTTCCCCTAACTCTTTTTTTATTCCTCTTATTATCTCTCGAACTCCTCCCAAAGAATGGTAAAAGATCCCTGAAGTTAGACTATCATTGGTGTTCTTACCAACGATATGGACTGGCTTTCTAAACTCTACAGGAAATAAAGCTTCTGCCTTTTCAGCAAGACTTTCTATAGCACATCTTACCCCCGGAGCAATAACCCCTCCCAGATATTCCCCTTTCTCTGATACCACATCAAAGGTAGTAGCGGTCCCAAAATCTATAACTACAGCCGGAAGTTTGTATAATTCGGAAACAGCAACTACATTGGCTATCCTGTCTGCCCCAACTTCCCGGGGATTATCACAAAGAAGGGGAATCCCTATTTTTTCTCCTTTTACCTCAAAAGATAAAATTTTGAAATATTTCTCTACCGCTTTTTTTAAAGGGGCAAAGATGGAGGAGACTACAGAAGAAATAATCACTTTTTCAATATTAACTTCCCCGCCAACCCTTCCTATCCATTGAGAAAGCAGTATCCCCCACTCGTCAACCTCTTTTTTAGGCTGGGTAGCAAATTCCCCATTCAAAACCAGTTCCCTCTTTCTAAATACCCCTGTCTTAACCAGTGTATTACCTACATCTATAACTAAATTCATTTTATATACCCTTCTTCGGAGCTGATCCTTTTTTGCATCCCGCTCTCCAATCTCAAAATTAACCCACCCTCTTCATCTATATCTTGAACCACTCCGAGAAATTCTCCCTCTCTAGTCTGAACTCCGACCTGTTTTCCCAATAAAGAGGAGAACCCACGAACCTCTTCTAATATCGAAAAGAAATCATTCTGAGAAGAAAAATAGAGCCTTTCTAACTCTTCCAACAAACACTCCTGGAAGATCTCGTTGGAGACAGAATGCCCTATTTCCCTTTTCAGTGAAGTAGCAGTAAAGCACAAAGGAGAAGGAAATTCTTCTATGTTTATATTCACACCTATTCCCATAATGACAAAAATTACCCTCTTTCGGATACTCCTTGCTTTACACAGCACCCCTCCCACTTTTTTCCCATTTATTATAGCATCATTAGGCCAGCGGATTCTGGGAGAAAGAAGAGAAAACATCTTCCTTACACTCCTGGCTATCCCAATAGCTCCCAGAATACTTAATCGGGAAACACAAAAGCTTGTGGGAGGACGCAGGATAAGAGAAAGCCATAATCCTCCTTGCGGCGAAAACCAATAATGACCTGCTCGACCCTCTCCCTCAATTTGCTCTTCAGCTACTACTAGTGTTCCCTCCTCTGCTCCCTGTTCTGCAAGCTGACAAGCGATCTTATTGGTAGATTTTACTTGAGCATATGTATAAATTTTTTTGCCAAATATCCTTACACCCGAAACTAGACTCATAACTTAATCCTCTCTACCCTTTTGCTGTCTTCTTCCAGTTTTTTAGTCAAGTAAAGATGGGAAGGAAACTCCTCTATTTCTCGAAGTCTAGCTGCAAGCTCAATCTTGATTGGCTCTTCATAAATATCCCCTTTGAATCTTAGTATATGTACTTCCACTCCAAAAGAGGTATCTCCAAAGGTAGGTCTGCTTCCCACATTTATAATCCCTCTATAAGTTTTTCCCTTTAAACTAATCCTGCCCGCATAGACCCCCACACCAGGCAAAAGTTTATGAAGATAAAGCTCCAGGTTAGCTGTAGGATAGCCTAAATTCCGACCTCGCCTCTTACCCTTTACCACTTTTCCTAAAACAGTTGGATATCGACCCAACCATTGGGTAACCTTCTCTATTTCTCCTTTCCTTAACCACCCACGAATCAAAGAGCTGCTAAGTTTCTCCCTTCCTATTTTCAAAAGAGGAATTACCTTCAGTTTATATCCAAATATCTCTTCTTTCTCCTTTAACCAATTCACATTCCCCTCTCGTCCTTTGCCAAAAACAAAGTCCTCCCCTACTATTATCTCTTTTATTTCTAAGTTCTGATCTAATCTCTTCATAAAAGAATAAGGAGAAAGAGAAGCAAGCTGAGGAGTAAAGGCAAGAATTATTACTAAATCTATCCCTATTTGAGCTAGAATTTCCTTCTTTTCTTCCCGTACAGTTAAAAGGGATAAAGGCTCCCCAAAGAAAGATTGATCAAAATAGGAAGCAAAGGTAATAACACAAGTTTTTCCTCTCCTTTTTTTTGCCTGGTTTACCATCTCCTCAAGGATTCGTTGATGCCCCTTATGAATCCCATCATAAAAACCAATGGTAAGAATAATGTCCTTATATCTTTCTTTCTGGAGAAATCCTTCTTTGACTTCCATTTTTAAGCTAAAACCCTGAGATATTTAAACCCTATTTTATCCCTGTAAAAGTGAGTTTCCTCTTGTAGGCTTACCGCTACCGCTAGAAGCTGCCCTTCTTGACTACATATTCGAACTCTCTCACCTTTTTCTAATCCAGGAGGTAAATTATCAAGATGGGATAGATAAAGAGACCCACCCCACTTGACTATCTTTTCCGCTCCAGCTTTCACTGTGACTAAAGGTAAGTAGGGTAAGGCATCCTTCAAAGAATAAACATTTTCTTCTCCTAATCCCTTATCTAATTCCTCAAACTTTTTAGCCTGTTTTAAATCAAAAGGACCTATACTAGTTCGACGAAGAGAAGCTTGATAGGCTCCAAAACCAGCGGCTTCTCCTATATCAGCACATAGACTTCTAATATAGGTTCCTTTTGAACAACGTACCTTGAATTTCACTTGAGGGTGAGAGTTAAGGGTAAATCTCAAAAGCTCAAGTTCATAAATTTGAACTCTCCTTGAGCTACGCTCAACTATCTGTTTCCTTCTTGCCAGTTCATATAATCGTTCCCCTTGATAATGAACAGCAGAAAACATAGGAGGAGTTTGAATTATTTCCCCTCTAAAACGACTAAATAGCTCTTCCACTTTCTCTTTAGATAAAGAAGAAGCGTTTTTCTCTTCTACC
>JAUVZS010000118.1:0-5028 GCA_030602435.1 Clostridia bacterium | reverse complement strand
AAAAACAGGGGATACTCGTGAAGCAATGAAGGCGGTGATTATACCTTGTGGTTAGGTATTTAAGAATAGACTTAATTTTTGGAAAAAGTAAAATAATTTTCCTTGGCTTAAAGATTTAGGGGTTTATACGCTTGCCGAAGGACATTTTCTGAAGGAGCCTTAGAGAAGCTACCTTAACGAGGCTTCTGAGCGGAGGAAAAAGAAAAATTTACTGTTTGAGGAATGAAGTGACGAGTTTAAATTTTTCCCGAAGTGAGAAGCCGAGCAGAAATAATGCAAGGCTTCTATACAGCGACAGAAGAAAATTGTCCTGAGGCTTACCTTAAGAAGGAGAAAAATTGCAAGAATATAACTGTGATGTGTTGATAGTTGGTGGTGGGGGAGCAGCCTTAAGGGCGGCTCTGGAGATAGTGGAAAGAGAGCCTGAGGCAAGGGTAATCTTAGCTACCAAGGGAGGGCTGGGCAAAAGTGGGGTAACGGCTAATGCCTGCTCTGACAGGATGGCTTTCCATACCACTTTGCCTTTTACCGAACCGCAGGGTAAGGATAACTGGAAGTATCATGCCAATGATATCTATAAAATAGGAGGATATGTTTCTGATGAAGACTTAGCTCAAATTCTGGCAAAAAATTCTGGAGAAGCCTTTGAATATCTAGACAGTTTAGGAGTTCCCTGGGTGAAGAAAGAAGGTAAACCTGACCAATTCCTCACCGATGGCTCTAAATATGCCCGGGCCTGCTATACCGGTCCTTATACAGCCAATCACATTGAGCAAGCTTTAGTCAGGAAGATAAAAAGCACTCGGGTTAAAGTATTGGAAGATTCTATAGTAGTTGATTTGATACTATCTCCCTCTAAAGATAGGACAATAGGGGTATTTGGGTTAAACAGGGAAGAGGAGATAATTCTGCTTAAGGCCAGGACAACTATTTTAGCCACTGGAGGAGCAGGAGAAGCTTTCAAGATTAATGTTTATCCTGAGGGCATGACTGGAGATGGCTATGCTATGGCCTACAGAGCAGGAGTAAAGCTGGTAAATATGGAGTTTATTCAAATAGGGCTTTCCTCAGTTAAGACAAAATTAGCCTGTTCTGGCAGTATGATGCGGGCTATTCCTCGTTTTATAAATGATAGAGGAGAAGAATTTTTACCCAAATATTTCCCCTCAAATATATCCTTAAGCGAGGTTTGCCTTACTATTTTCCAAAAAGGGTCAAGCTGGCCGGTATCTTTTGAACACAAATCTCATCTAATAGATATCGCTGTGTATAAGGAGTTAAGGAAGGGTAGAAAGGTCTATTTGGATTATAGCTGTAATCCGCAGAGTCTAAAATGGGAGAAGTTGAGCGAAGTGGCGGGTTGGTACGAAAAGGTAAAAGGGGTTCATTTATTAAAAGAAAAAAGGCTTAAGGAGAGCCCTTTGCTAAGATTGCAAAGGATAAATCCGCAGGCAGTATCCTGGCTTGCAGAAAGAGGAGTTGACCTAATAAGGGGAGACAGAATAGAGATAGCCCCTGCTGCCCAGCACTTTCAAGGGGGAGTTAAAATAAGAGAAAAGGCACAAACATCTATTAAAGGGCTTTATGCAGCAGGGGAGTGTGCCGGGGGGCAGCATGGAGCTAACAGGCCAGGAGGAAATGCTTTGCTCGATTGTCAGGTATTTGGCAAGATCGCTGGATTAAGTGCTTTAGAAGAGGCAAAAAACATTAAGGTCTCTTGCAATATAGGAACCGTTTATATAGACAAAATACAGGATAATCTAAGGAATTTACAGAATAAAAGCAGGGGAAAAGAAGCTTCTTTAGTTCGGACTCGCATACAGGATTTGCTTTTCCGTTATGCTAGTATCGTGAGGACGGAGGAGGGATTAAGCGAGGCAATTAAGGAGCTGAGAGAAATTGAGAAGAGAGGCATTCACGCTGATGGTAAAGGCCTTATTTTTGCTTTAGAGACCTTGGATCTTCTAACAGTGGCTCAAATGGTTACGGGAGCAGCCATGTTGCGAAGAGAAAGCCGCGGACCTCACCTGTATTTTCATAGTTTCAATGACTCCGAACCCCTGCCCAGGGATGATAAATTATGGCAAAAAAATATAAATGTGGTAAGAAAAAATGAGGGAAATATAAAGTTTTATATAAAAAAGACGTCCGAGATTAAAAACAGACAGGGAGAAAAAAATGCGAGACAAAACTTACAATCTTAAAATGTTACTTGATGGGGGTGTTGTACCAGTAGTCAGAGCATCCTCATCTGAGGAGGCTCTGAAAATAGTTGATGCCATTAGAGAGGGAGGAATTGAGACTATCGAGATAACTATGACTGTTCCCGATGCTATTGGAGTGATGGAAGCTGTAGCTAAGAAATTGGGAGATGAGGTATTGTTAGGAGCAGGAACAGTCCTTGATGCTGAAACGGCCAGAATATCAATTTTAACCGGTGCTGAGTTCGTAGTTGGCCCCTCTCTTAACGAGGATCTGATAAGGATGTGTAAAAGATACTCTAAGATAGTTATTCCTGGGGCAATGACACCCACTGAAATATTACGAGCCTGGGAGATGGGTGCTGATGTAGTGAAAGTATTTCCAGCTGGCCAGTTGGGAGGCCCCGGATATATAAGGGCAATAAAGGCACCTTTGCCGCAAGTTTTGCTTAATCCCACCGGGGGGGTGAATTTAGAAAACGCTGGTGAATTTATCAAAGCCGGAGCATCCATCATTTCGGTGGGCAGCGCCTTGGTGGATAAGAAAGTAGTATCTGAAGGAAAGTTCGAAATATTAACCAGGAAAGCAAGACAATTTTTAGAAGAAGTAAAGAGAGCCAGAGAAGGATAAAAATCCCATCTGATTATTCCAACCATCTATTCCTTTCTTAAAAGCTTGTGTTCTCTGATAGCGATATTCAAGATTATTTACTCAGTCCGCTTCCCTCTATTTTGACAAGGTTTTTAAGTCATAACAAGTTATTAGTTGTGCAATCAGAGAGCTCTGGGTTTCTTTTTGTCATTATGAGCGAAGCAATCCTCTTTTGAGAGTACAGAACCTGTTTTAAATCTTTCACTGCCTCTTCGCTTCGCTTGGAGCTTCGGCTTCACTTGCTCGCAACGAGGGAAATTATATTCTATTATTGGGTCTTTGGCATGATTAATTAATTCGTGACATTTTTAAAAAATAGTATATAATATAGTTAATTGTTTATTGAACAAACATATTAATTCTAGGAAGAGATAACTAATGCATTCTAAAACTGGAAGTCTTAAATTAGTTCAGGAAATTAACCGTTCGGTGGTTTTGAATTTAATTAAAGATAGAGGCCCTCTTTCTCGGGCAGATATTTCTAAAATAACTAAATTAACACGTTCTACTATTTCCAGCATCGTAAATTATTTGATTAAAAAGAATCTAGTGAAAGAAACTGGTTTAAGCAGCTCAGGGGTGGGACGAAAGGGTATATTGCTTAAATTGAATCCCAAAGCGTATTACGTAGTAGGAGTAGATTTAGGTACTCTCAATACCATCGCTGTCGTTGTCGACTTGGAAGGTAAGATTAGGGAAAGAATTGAACATCCAACCAATGGTAAACGAAGTAAAAACGAGGTCATTCAGCGATTAAAGGCTGTCATTCATGAAGTTATCACCGCCTCCAACATAAATATCCAAAAGATAGCCGGCATCGGTTTAGCTGTACCGGGTCTGGTAGACAGTAAAAAAGGTATAATGCTCATTACACCAAATTTTAGTTGGAGGAATACTCCCCTAGGAGAAATACTGAAAAAGGAATTTCATACTCCTATTTTTATTGACAATAATAATAATGCTATGGCTTTGAGCGAAGCTGAGTTTGGAATAGCACGGGGCATAAGAAACTTTATCTGTGTTAACGTAGGTATAGGAATTGGTTCGGGAATAGTTATTAACGGAGAGCTCTACCGGGGAGAGACCGAATGCACGGGTGAAATTGGCCATACTACCGTTGATTACAATGGTCCTAAGTGCAGTTGTGGCAATAATGGCTGTCTGGAAGTAATGGCCGCCGCTCCTGCTATAGCTAGAAGAGCAGTTAAAGCAATCAAGGAAGGGGAAAAAACGCTAATTACTGAATTAGTTAACTCCGACCTGGACCAGATTAGTGCGGCCATGGTAGCTGAAGCAGCCAATAAAGGTGATAAGTTAGCCCGAGGAATTATAGAAAAAACGGGAGAATATTTGGGTACGGGCATAGCTAATGTTATTAACCTTTTTAATCCTCAGATGGTAATTATTGGAGGGGGCGTGGCTCAAGCGGGAAATCTCATTTTCAATCCTCTGAAGAAAACCATGAAAAAGCGAGCTTTTCCTGTACCAGCTAAAGTTGTCAAGATTGTAGCTTCTAGCTTAGGAAGAGACTGTACTGTTATTGGGGCTGCTACTTTAGTACTTAGAGAAACATTCAAAAGTACCAAGGTCATCTCTTCTTCGTGAAAATAGGGACAGCGACCATTTTTTAAAAAGCGCTACTTGAGAGCCTCGAGATGCAGATCAATTCTTACAGAAGATAGGGAAAGTTCCCGCTTATTTATTGTTTTCCGAAATCCGAAAAATGGTCGCTGTCCCTATTTTCCTATTTTCACGAGATACGATTCACGAAATAAAGGAGGATCTAAAATGAAAAAGTGTGATATAGGGCTCATAGGTTTAGCAGTGATGGGTAGGAATTTAGTTCTCAATATGGAAAGACATGGGTATTCGGTAGCGGTTTTTAATAGAACCGTGGAGAGAGTAGATGAATTTCTAGCCGAGGAGGCCAGGGGAAAGAATATAGTGGGAGCTCACACCATAGAGGAATTAGCCCAGGCCCTGGAGACCCCCAGAAAAATAATACTAATGGTCAAGGCAGGTAGGCCAGTAGATGATTTTATTGACAAACTCCTGCCCTATCTAAAAGGTGGTGATTTAATTATTGATGCTGGTAACTCATTTTTTAAGGATACTATACAACGTAGTGATTCTCTTGCCGAAAAGAGTATTCTCTATATTGGTACTGGAGTTAGC
>JAUVZS010000152.1:0-4251 GCA_030602435.1 Clostridia bacterium | reverse complement strand
CCCAGAATATAAACTTTCCTATTCCTTTTGATCTCGTCCAGGGTTAATTTTAAAGCTCTTTTTACTCCAAAGCAAAGGCCAATTTTCTCAGGGAGAAATATTTGCATTAGGTTGAAAGCATCCTCATACTGTTTTCCAATTTCTTATGGAGTCTCTCTATGGAGGTTTTAACATCTTCTTTTTTAGATTTCTTACCTCTTAAGGGTTCTCCTATCCGCGCCTCTATCTTAGCTAATCTTATCATCTTTTTTCCTCTAGGCAAGACCTTTTCTGTTCCCCGAATAATGACAGGCACTAAGGGTACGTTTGCTCTAAGAGCTATTCTCGCTGTTCCTTGTTGCAGGCGTCCAAGTTTTCCTTCCCAGCTTCTTGTTCCTTCTGGAAAAAGAACGAGGAGTTCTCCTTTTTTTAAAAGATCCAAAACCTTTTGGTAGACTGTTTTATCTACTCTTTCTCTTTTAACGGGAAAAGCTCCTAGTTTGGTTATTAAAAGACGAAAAAGAAAATTTTCAAAGAGCTCTTCTTTAGCCATAAAATTAATCTTGCGGGCAGTGAGAAGACCTAAGACAATAGGGTCAAAATAACTTAAATGATTAGAAGCAAGAATTACTCCCCCTTTTAAAGGAACATTCTCTTTTCCCCGGATCTTTACGGCAAAGAAAACTTTAAAGATTATTATAGCCAGTCCCCGCAACAGACTATACCAAAGGGGAGTTTCTTTCATTCAACGGTTTTTTTAACTTGTTTTAATATCTTGTCCACTGTTTGAGAGATACTTAAATGGGTGTTATCTATAACTATTGCCTTCTCGGAGATTTTCAAAGGAGAGATTTTTCTTTGGCTATCTATTCTGTCCCGCTCGAGAAGTCCAGTAGCTACTTTTTCTTTATTTAAAGAAATACCTTTGGTTTTTTCCTCTTTCCAGCGTCTCTCAACTCTCTGCTCAAAAGAGGCATTAAGGAAAATTTTGATATCGGCTTTTGGAAAGACTACTGTTGTGGTATCTCTACCTTCAGCTACTATACTTCCGTGTTTACCCATCTTTTTTTGTTGAGCAACCATTGCCTCCCGAACCCCTTTTACAATTGAAACTAAAGAAACATATTTATTTATCTCTGGGCAGCGAATTAAAGAGGTTACATCTTTGTTATCCAGATAAACCTTAGTTTCCACATTGGATCCGGGCTTTAGACAAATTTGTATCTTTTTAGCTAGCTGAGAAAGAGCTTTTTCATCCTTAATATTTACTTTATCTTTTAAAGCCTTCCATGTCAAGGCTCTATACATTGCCCCTGTATCCAGGTATAAATAACCCAGTCTCTTAGCTAAAAGATGAGCCGTGGTGCTTTTTCCCGAGCCCGCTGGTCCATCAATAGCTATAATTAAGTTTTTTTTATCTTCCATTGTTTACATTTACTTATATTATACCAGTGAATAGTGAATCTGACCTCTCACCCTAACCTTCTCCCCATAGGGGAAAGGGAGCACGATATACGATATACTATATGCGATATACGAATTTAGGTTGAAGAGAGAACTTTATCCAGGGCTTTGATGAACTCTTCATTTTGCTTTTTTGTTCCAATGGTCACCCTTATGTAATCACTGAGATTGTATGCTCCCATTCTCCTTACAATTATTCCCTCTTTGAGTAATCTTTTTTCGACATCTGAGGTCTTTTCTCCTATCTTGATTAGGATAAAATTGGCCTCTGTGGGAATGAAGGAGAGTTTAAGCCTCTTAAGATGAGAATAAAGAAACTTTTTTCCTTCTTTAACTAGCTTTCTACTTCGGGTAATCTGATTCTTATCTTTTAGGCTGGCTAAGGCAGCTACCTGGGCCAGAGAATTTACGTTAAAAGGAGGGCGGGCCCGGTCAAGTATTTCCATGATTTCTGATTTAGCAATTCCGTATCCTATCCTTAGACCGGCCAGGCCATAGATTTTAGAAAAAGTGCGCAAGACGATAACATTATTTTCCCCATCTATAAGCTCTATAGTTTGAGGATAATCTTTATCTTCTACATATTCAGAGTAAGCCTCATCAAAGATTACTAAAATTCGGGAAGGAATCTCTTTTAAGAAACTCTTTACTTCGTCCTTTTTTACAATGGTACCGGTGGGATTATTAGGATTGCTAATGAAGATTAATTTCGTTTTAGGACTTATAGCTTTAGCCATAGCTGATAGGTCCAGCCTGAAATCATTTAAGGGAATAGAAATAACCCTTGCCTGACTGAGCTGGGTATCTATTCCGTACATTAAAAAAGAAGGATTTCCCATTATCGTCTCTTCACCTTTTTGAAGAAATACCCGCGTAATCAAAGAGACGATTTCATCAGAGCCGTTTCCCAGAATAATTCTACTATCTTCCAACTCCAGTTTTTCTGCTAGAGCTTTTTTTAAGTAATATCCACTCCCATTCGGATAAAAGTTAGTCATTGAGGCATAATTCTTGATAGCCTTAACTGCTTTAGGAGATGGGCCGAGAAGATTCTCGTTAGAAGCAAGTTTGATTACTTTTTTTAGTCCTAACTCTCTTTTTACCTCTTCCATGGGTTTACCTGGCTGGTAAGTTTTAATCTTTAAAATATCAGGTATTGCTAACAGTTGAAGTTTATTTTGTTCGGACATTTGGCGCTTCCTTTTGGACGCGGATATCTCGTATGTCGTACTTCGTACATCGTACTTAGTATTGTTTTGTGCGGTAAATCGCACCGCTATATTGTTTGATGAATCAAACCGCTACATTTTATTCTTTATTCCTTATCTCTTGTTATTCGCGAGTCACGAGCGACGAGCAACAAGCGACGATTTTAGTATTGCTCCCTCGCTGGCAGGGCCTACCAGCTCGCTGTAGCGAGCTAAATAGCCCTCTTTTATCTCAGGAGAAGGTCTCCTCCAATTCCTTTTTCTTTCGTTGAGTACCTCTTTTGATAAGTTTACCTCTAGTTTTCTATTGGGAATGTCAATGAGAATCTCATCTCCATCTTTTAAGAGAGCAATCGGGCCTCCTACTGCTCCCTCAGGGCAAATATGGCCGATGCAAGGACCTCTTGTTCCTCCTGAAAATCGTCCATCGGTAAGCAAAGCTACTGACTCGGATAATCCCATCCCTACCAGTGCTGCGGTAGGGGAGAGCATTTCTCTCATTCCGGGTCCTCCCCTGGGCCCCTCGTAGCGAATAACGATAACCTCACCTTCTTTTATTTTCTTTTCATAAATAGCTTTAATCGTCTCCTCTTCGCTATTAAAAACCCGAGCCTTTCCTTCGAACTTTTTCACTTTATTGCTTACAGCAGATTGCTTTACTACCGCTCCCTGGGGAGCCAAAGAACCAGTGAGTATAGCTAGGCCTCCTTCTTTATGATAGGGATTATCCAGACTTCTGATTATTTCTACATCGAAGACCTTTCCTTCTCGGGCAATTTCTTTTATGGACCTGCCAGATACAGTAGGACGGTGAGCAAGAAAGTTTTCCAGTCTATTTAATAGAGCAGGGATTCCTCCAGCCCACTCCAGGTCTTCCATAAAATAATCTCCCCCCGGCCGAAGATTAACCAGGTGAGGTGTTTTTTTGCCTATTTCATCAAATCTATCAAGGGAGAGCTTAACTCCAGCCTCATAGGCGATGGCTAAAAGGTGAAGAACGGTATTGCTCGATCCTCCAAAGGCCATATCCACTCGAATGGCATCCTCAAAAGCCCCTCTTGTCATTATATCTCTGGGAAGAAGATTTTCTTTGATTAGTTCTGAGATTCTTTCTCCGCTCTCATAGGCAATCCTTTTTTTCTTGGCGGAAATGGCTAAAGCACATCCTGATTGGGGAAGACTCATCCCCAGGACTTCAGTAAGACAATCCATTGTATTGGCTGTATACAAACCCTGGCATGAGCCCATCCCGGGACAGGCTTCCTCCTCTAAAGATCGAAGCTCTTTTTCGTCTATTTCCCCTTTTTTAAATCTACCCACAGCTTCATAGGCATCTCTTACATAGGAAAGCCTTTTTCCCCTTAATCTGCCTGAAAGCATGGGGCCGGCAGTAACTACAATGGCAGGAATGTTAATACGGGCGGCGGCCATAAGGGCACCCGGAGTTATCTTGTCGCAATTAGTGAGAAGGACAAGACCATCAAAAGAGTGGGCCTCGGCTATGGCCTCAATAGAGTCAGCTATGAGCTCCCGCGAGGGAAGAGAATACTTCATTCCCGAGTGTCCCATAGCGATTCCATCACAGATGGCAGGAATGCCA
>JAUVZS010000044.1:0-7850 GCA_030602435.1 Clostridia bacterium | reverse complement strand
AGCCCTTTTAGCCGGTTTAACTATTGGTTTCTGGAAGAATAAAGAAGAGCTTACTCACCTCTGGAAGCGGGGAGCTTCATTTACGCCACAGATGGATAATGAGAAAAGAGAAACTCTCTATACAGGTTGGAAAAAAGCAGTGAGTCAAGTTCTCTGTAAAGACGCATAGGTTAAGCTTGACTTAGAGCATAAAGATTTTATCATCGATAAAAGCGTCCTTCGATTAAGACTGGTTTAGCTGTGGGGATTTCAATGATTAAGAGCGATCTTCTCCATGTAAGAATTGCCAACCTTCAGAAAATCCTCCCCTGATTTCCTTCATTTTTTCTTAGAAATCCCTCATCTCTTTCAATTCTCACCTCTTAAGACATAGCTGACCTCATAAAAAAACTGAATCAACAATAAAGAAATTATGAACCCCTGTTCAACGAAAAAACCTCTTGGGGTCTCCTTAAAAATCGTCAAATGAAGGTCTATTCTTGAATTCTAGCCTAACTTTCAATTGTTCAGGGTTGGTTGAAACAAGGGGGGGGTTGACAGCGATTTTTTTTTGTGTATAATTAAATTGATCTATGTAAATCGATACATAGAAATCGTTTCTGGTTCAAAAACGAATAGTTATTCTTTCTCTGAAAGGTCTAAGAATGTCTACAATTAAACAGGTAGCTCAACGGGCTGGGGTTTCACCATCAACCGTCTCCATAGTCTTAAATAACCGCTCGACCCCACTTCCTATCAGCCAATCCACAAGAGAACGGGTACTGAAGGCTGCCAGAGAATTAAAGTATAATCCCAACATTTTTGCGAGATCATTGCGCACAAAGAGAAGTTACTCCATAGCAATTTTGGCATTCGATATAGTAGACCCGTACTGTGCTCATACTATACGTGGAGTTGAAGAAGTAATCAGTGAGAGTGAATTTCATACCTTGTTATGTGATGTCCAGAATAACGAAGAGAAAATGAAGGATTATTTCAAACTCTTTAAAGGGAATCGAGTTGAAGGGATAGTGGTTATGGCAACCACTCTGGAACTGAATAGAAGAATTATCGCACAACTACACGAAGAACACATTCCTTTAGTTGTAATTGGCAAGGAAATGCCCGGCCCTATACCCTGTGTCGTAATGGGGAATTTGGAGGGATCTTTTTCAGCCGCCGAACATTTGATCAAATTAGGACATCAAAGAATAAGTTTCATTTTAGGGCCGTCCCAATATGTGGACTCGCGACAAAGGGAAAAAGGTGGCAGATCAGCCCTAAGAAAATACGGTATTCCATTTGATGGAGAATTAGTAGCAGAAGAAAACACGGTTGGTTGGGGTCCCGAGGCTGGTTACCAATCAATGAAGAAACTGCTTAAAAAAAGGAAGAAATTCACAGCTGTTGTTGCCTTTGATGATATCTCCGCCTTTGGAGCGATAAGAGCAATTAGCGAGAAGGGATTGAAGGTACCCGATGACATATCAGTGGTGGGTTTTGATGATCTGCCAATGTCTGCTTTTTCTAACCCTCCCTTAACTACCATTCATTACCCCATGCGAGAAATGGGAAGACAAGGAGCATCGCTGCTACTTAAGCTTTTGGGAGGGCAAACAATCAAGAAACGAAAGCTCATTGCAGAAACGCATCTTGTGGTTCGGAAATCATCGGGACCAGCTGCTATGTAGATTTTTGCTATCTTTCTAAATCTTTTGCTAGATGATTTCTGGAAGATTCGACTTGAGAATCGCATTTTTCGTAGAAGGAGGTAGATGATGAAATTCAATCCACAAACATTTGTAGAGGCTTTACCCAGTTTAGACTTGTCGACTAACGTCCCTTCAGAAGAGTTTTCAGAAAGGGTAAACAGAGTAAAACAGGAGCTGGCAAAGAAAAAAATAGATATAGCTTTCACCTATGGGGATGAACACAGACCTGGTGATACGGGCTGGTTGACCGGTTATGATCCTCAGATCGAAAGTACTGCAGTAGTGATAGGTCCCAAAAAGGCGCTACTCTTGGGTGGACCAGAAGGCCAGTATTACGCTGAAGAGATGATGAGAGTTGGCGAATACAGAAACCTTGTTGAATACAAAATTCCTGAAGAGGATTACCCCGGATTTGAATTTACCACCCTGAAGGATGTTTTCAAGGAAGCGTATGGTAGTGAAATAAAGAGGATTGGCCTTTTAACTACCAAAGAAAATATGCCTCATCACATAATGAATATACTAAACGACACAGGTGCAGAAATAGTGGATATTAGTGACTGGCTGTTGCAGGCTAAATATTATAAGAGCGAGAGCGAATTGAAAGTTATGAGAATAGCTGCCCGGATAACTACATATGCAATGGAGGCTATGATAAGAACTACTGAGCCAGGTATAAGAGAGCTTGAAGTAGCTGCATGTGGTGACTATGTGCTAAAATACATGGGTGCGGACAGATATGGAGTGGATACTATTGTTGCCTCTGGTGAAAGAGCACATACCGTTCTAGGAAGAGCTTCAAACAAAGTAATTAAAGAGGGAGAATTAGTCTTGCTCACCATTAGCGCCCGGTATGAAGGATTAACTTCATGTTTGGGAAGAACTGTAGTTGCCGGGCATCCTAACGATGATCAAAAGGAGTTTTTCCAACATACAGCTAAGGCGTATACTCTATGCGTTGATAAATTAGGCTATGGCAAGCCTGCTAGGGAAGTGGATCGAACGGCTAGGAACTATCTTAAAAAACTAGGGGTGGAACCAATGTACAGTGTTGTGCACAATATAGGATGGACCGAGGCTATGGAGTGTATGGGAGCAGCCACCCAATACTCAGAGTACAATTTTCCTAAAAGTATAGCTCTTCAGCTTGATATAGGTATCTTTGGAAAGACATACCGAGGAATAAGTGCAAAGCAGATGGGATTCAGACTGGAGGATCCTTTCTGTATCAATCACGAGGGTAAAGCCGAAAAAATGACAATATTACCTATTCAGGTTCAGAACATGGTTTCAAACATATGAGTTTACTTTCTTCCGGGACTTCAACAAGAATTACCTTGAAGGTGTGCAGACTGGCTTTGGCAAAACACCAGACTGATTATGTAGTAGTATGTGCCGGAAAAGCAAAAAGGGGAAAGAAGGGAGCAGTTAGCAAAGAACTTGTGGCTATATAACGCTCAAATTCATGTCTACAGCTAATTTTGACTTAATTTTTAATTGAAAAATGCGAAAGTACAGCTAGAAATAATGGCCCGAGGGGAGGTGAAATATTGGACGGGTGGTCTAGCTTGTAGATATAAGGATTACCGAGACAGAACAAAAACGGATAAAACAAAAAGTAAAGCTGTGGCCAAAATATATAAAATAAGGAGGACAAAGAATGGATAAAAAATATCTTAGCAGGTGTCTATCCGTGTTTATGGCAGTTGGGGTTGCTATCACCTTATCTGCTTATAGCTACGCTCAAAAGGGGGGTACTGTTAGTGTTCTTATGTGTGGTACTCCCCAATCAGACCAGATTGAAAAACTTGCACCGGAATTTACTGAAGAAACAGGTATCGGTGTGGACCTGGAAATAATCTCGTACAAAGATGTTCACACCAAGGGTGTTCTTGACCTCGTGAGCGGCACCGCCAATTACGATGTTCTCATGATGGATAATCCCTGGCTTGCAGAATATGTCTTGACAGGAAGCGTTCTTCCGTTAACTGACTACATGGAAAAAGAGGATCCCACCTATATCGAGGGATTTGCTCCCGAGGCTCTTGACGTGTACGGCCTTTACAAAGGTATTTACTATGCCTATCCGATCATGTTTGGAGAAATGATGTTACTCTACCGCAAGGATCTTTTTGAAGATTATGCCGACGAATATGAAGCTAAGTTTGGTACGAAGTTGCAACCCCCTAAAACTTGGGACGAGTACCTTCAGATTGCAAGATTTTTCACCAGAAAATATAATCCAGATTCACCGGTAAAATATGGAGTATCGATATCTGGAGAGAGAGGGGATGGTGCTATAAGCGAGTTTCTGCCCTGGTTGTGGGGTTATGGGGGTGAGGTCTTCGACAGAAACTGGAACGTAACAATCAATACTCCAGCTGGCATTGAAGCCTTTAAGGCTTTTAGCGAGCAGGCTAAATATGCTGCTCCCGGTTACATCAGCATGGTATGGGAAGAGTCCCTTGTTCCATTTGCCAGTGGGGATGTAGCGATGATGGAGACATGGGATGCGTTTTGTGATACAGTAATAAATCCGAAAACGTCCAAGGTCTGGGATAAAGTCGGTTTTGCGCCAGTCCCAGGAGGTGTTCCTCTTCTAGGAGGTTGGGGAATGGTCGTCAACAAGAATAGCGCTAATATCGACGCTGCATATAAGTTTCTGCGGTGGTCGTGCGGCCCTGAAGTAGCCGAAAAATCACTTGATATTGCCGTAGTAACACCGACTCGGCGCGATGTATACGAAAAACCTGCGGTAAAGAAGAGAATCCCTTGGCTTGATGCGTTTTTTGCTAATTTTCCTCAAATAAGAAAGTATGCTGATGCTTACAAGGGAGGTCCAATTCTTGTCCCTGAGGCTGAATATCACATTATCCTGGGTTCAATATGTAATGAAGTCCTCGCAGGAGCGATAACTGCTGAAGAAGCTGCGAAGAGAGCCGAAAGAGAAATAACTAAGCTGTTAAAGGAACATGGATATCTCTGAGGTTGGTGAGTAAAGTGAAGGGCAGCGGGATAGCGCCTGATCCTGCTGCCCTTCAGTATGAGGTTAGCTCTTTTTGGGTGAGGAAAGATAAAGAAGGAAGATCTGTCTATGGAAGGGAAGAAAGAAAGATTTATTCCGTATTTATTCCTAATGCCAGCAGTGATGGTGCTACTCTGCATAGTAGTGTATCCTTTCCTATCTTCATTATTTGTGAGTTTCCATTCTTGGTATTTAGCGAATCCACTAGAGCCAAGATTCGCTGGGCTTCGCAATTACTCATCTCTTCTCACTGATCCCTCCATTTATACCGCTTTCAAGCTTGCTTTTGTATTTCTGGGCATTACAATTGGAGCTCAAATGGCCATTGGTATCGGATTAGCTCTTTGGCTGAATAGCCCGTATTTGAAATGGAAAAAAGTATTTAGGTCTATATTCATAATTCCAATGATGATAGCTCCCGCTGTTGCCGCTACTCTTTGGAGGATAATGTTTGTGGGTCAATATGGCATTCTCACCTATGTAGCTAGTCTGTTTGGTTTGGGAAACATTGGCTGGATAGACAACCCTAGTATGGCGATGTATTCCCTTTGTATAGTGGCAATTTGGCAATGGACGCCTTTCGTGATGCTGATAATCCTAGCTGGACTCCAATCTATCGGTAAGGAATTATTGGAAGCAGCCCAGGTCGATGGAGCAACGGACAGGAAAATTCTTCATTACATTACTTTTCCCCTCCTAAGACCATATATTGTCATCGCTTTTATAATGCGGATTATTTTTGGTTTCCGCGCCTTTGAAGTATTCAGAATTATAACCAGGGGAGGACCTGGAAGAGCCACAGAGCCCATAATGCTAACATTGTATCTGAAAGGATTTCAATATCTGCAGATAGGGCAGGCTTCAGCCTTATCATACCTGATGTTGTTGATTGTGATTGTTCCGATCATGATCTTCGCTAGTAGACTTTTTCCCACCATCACAAAGGAGTGAAAGGTGCATATCAAAAGAGGTCAGATAAAAACTATCATCATTACTCTTCTGTGTGTTTTGGTTAGCATCGTTTACATATTTCCTGTATACTGGCTAGTAAGCGTGTCTATCGAAAAGACAGTGGATGCCTTTCGGTTTCCACCAAAAATACTATTTACCCCTACCTTAGAGCATTATAGGGCTCTGTTTGAGACAAGACCTATAGCTCGGTATTATTCTAACACCCTCATAGTGGTTTCTTCTACGGTTCTTCTTTCCCTTTTGTTGGGATTACCGGCATCTTACGCTTTAGCAAGATTCAGAATTAAAAGGAAAAAGGACATTTCTATTTGGATATTGAGTCTGCTAATGTTGCCTCCAGCTGCAGCTGCTATTCCTTATTATCTCTTCATGAGGCAATTGGGACTGTTACATACTAGACTCAGTTTAATCATAGTCTATAGCACCTTCAACTTGCCCTTCATTATATGGCTAACAAGGAGTTTCTTTGAAAGTCTGCCCAAAGAGATAGAAGAAGCTGCCCTCATAGATGGATGCTCTCGCTTGGGAGTTCTATGGCGTATTGCCATTCCTCTAAGTAGCCATGGAATTGTATGTAGTGCCCTATTTTGTGTAATCCTGTCGTGGAATGAGTTCCTCTTTGCCTTTATTCTTACAGGACTACGCTCTTACACGCTCCCTGTTACGATAATGAGTTTCTGGACCGATAAGCACGTTTATTGGGGCCAAATTCTTGCGATTGGGACTCTTTTAGTCGCTCCAATCGTAATTTTAGGAGTAGTGATTCAGAAATTTCTTGTGACGGGCTTTACGTTTGGCGCTATTAAAGGGTAAGCCCTGATTCTCACAGAAACCGGATGAAAACAGTTCGAAAACCGAGGATAGAATCAAAGTGAATTCCTACGAGAGAGTCAAAGCAGTATTGGATGGAAGAATTCCAGATAGAGTACCTGTATGTTTAATTAATTTTATCTGTGCTTGTCGGATAGCAGGGTATTCGGTTAAAGAATGCTTTACAGATGGGAAGAAACTTGCTCAATCCCAGATTGTGGCTCAAGAGAAGTTTGGTCATGATATGATTCATCTTCAAAATGGAGTTGTGGGTATAGTCGAAAGTTTAGGTGGAGAGGTAAAATTCTTCGATGATAAATGCCCAGAACTAGCAGAACCTATTATCAGGAATTTAAGTGAATTCCATAAACTGAAGTTCCCAAATTTTCATAAATCTGGTACTCTTTTAGCTGGATTAATTAAAGCTGCTCGGATAATATCTTCCAGCCTCGATAATAAAGTGTTCTTGCGATTTGATGCTGAAATTGGTCCCTTTTCAATCGCCGCAGAATTAATGGGATTGGAGAATTTTTTATTACAGCTTGTAGAAAATCCAAGAAATTGGAAATACGCACGACGATTGCTCAATTTTTGCTCAGAAATAGTTATTCAATTGGCTAAGATTTTAAGATCTGTTGGAGCTCATCTATCTGGATTTGGGGATAGTTTTATTGGACCAGATGTCTGCTCTCCTTCTTATTATAGCCGATTTGGTTATCCTCACCATAGGAGCATTGTTACTCGATGCAAAAAAGAAGGAATAGACATGGTCATTCATATGTGTGGCAATGCCACTCCTATAATGGGTTATCTCGTTAACGCAGGAGCAATGGCCCTTGAACTAGATTATAAAATTGATATGGAAGGATGCCGAAGAATAACCGAAAATAAATTGACCATTATAGGCAATGTTAATCCAACTACTGTGTGTCGAGGTACTCCTGAACAAATAATGAGTGAGGCTATAAAAGCTATTAGAGTTTTAGGGAGAAGGGGTTATTTTATATTGGGCCCAGGTTGTGACCTACCTTACGAGACTCCGGATGAGAACCTCTACGCTTTGATTGAGACAGCCAAACAGTATGGAGAGTATCCTCTCAAAGATAAAGGACTTTCGAAGGTTTTAGCTGCTCTACAAAATCCTTGAAGTTTGGCTTATCAGCTTCTTTGTGTTTCCAGCGGTCAAGAGGGGACCGGAAACCAGCAACATCGAAAGAACGAGCAAACGTCCCTTTATCTTGTCCAGAGGAACATTATCGAAGATATGCTTACCATCCCTTGCTCTCTATTTCCAAAAATATGGCCAAGACCCAATTTTGGTCGAGAGGGATAAAATGTGGCCCCTTTTAAGA
>JAUVZS010000229.1:0-3274 GCA_030602435.1 Clostridia bacterium | reverse complement strand
AGTTTGACTTATTTTTTTTCTTTGCTATAATTTGACTGAACAGTCAGACAATCTAATGGATCGCAATTTTCGAGATTTTGATCATTGTGAGGCAAGGAAGACAGGGGTTCCTTAATTAAAAATAGGGTATTCGAAGGTTGTACAAACAGGAGCTAAGATTCAAAAAAATTAAGGCAACAGGATGAGAATCAAGGAAATTAACAAAAGAAAGATAAAGCAAAGAAACCATGCCATTCGGATTCTGGAGGCAGCGGAAAAACTCTTTGCCAAGAGAGGATTTTATCCTACCACCATGGATGATATTGCTAAAGAGGCAGAATTAGCTAAAGGGACGATCTATCTTTATTTTGACAACAAAGAAGATCTTTTCTTCTCTGCCATAGAGAACAAGCTGGATGTCCTTTTAACCAGGATCCAGGAGGCGGTAAAAAAGCCTGTCTCACCCTCACAAAGGATTAAACTAACTATTGGCACTCATTTGAAGTTCCTGGAGGAAAATAAAGATTATTTCAAAATTATGCAAAGCTTTCCTGAGCAGCTAAAAGAGAAGCTGGAAAGGAAGTTGAAAGGTAGAGTAATGGAGAGGCAGTCGCAGTATATAAAGATTGTCAATGGGTTGATTCAAGAAGCAATCAGTAAAGGGGAAGTTAGGCCCCTGGATTCAAGGAAGCTGGCCGTAATTTTGATGGGGATAGCCCACAGTCTCACCGTTTATTGGATTTCGCAAAAGGAGAAGGGCTCATTATCCAAAGATGAGTCCTTGGCCTGGGAGGTATTCTGGGAAGGAGCGAGAAGAGAGGTTTGACTCATCTATCTCGCTCTGTTAAAATTAATTTGCCTGTAAGGAGGAGGAAGATGACTCCGCAGCTAGGGAGTGAATTAAAAAAGAGGCTCCTGCAGCATCAGATTAACCATTATCTAGCCAGGCTAGCCAGGACCCAAAATGAGGAAGAGTTCTATAATGAGTTCGATATCGTATTAAAGGGGCTGTATAGGTTTGCCGGTCCCAATAAGTCTGCTATGGAGAACGTAAGGAAGGCTTTTCAGGCCAAACATCCCTTGGCAGATCTTTCTCGCTTACTTCTTCAAGAGAGAATATCAAAAGTGACCAGAGAAAAATTAGCCAAAAATTTCTTTTGTGACTGGGTTATGGAGGCGAAAAAAAGGGAAAGGTTAGAAGAGGAGGGCTTTAAAGCTCCCTGGTTTTTTGTTATCTCTCCCACTAATGCCTGTAACCTCAACTGCTATGGCTGCTATGCTCACGAGTACGAGAAGGGAGAGGGTCTTTCTTACGCTACCTTTGATAGAATCCTAAAGGAAGCAAAACAGCTCGGAATTTATTTCATAACCATCTCGGGGGGAGAGCCCTTCTATTTCAAGGATAGGGAGACAGGAAAAGATTTATTGGATCTATTAGAAGAACATGATGATATGTTCCTTCAAATCTACACTAACGGAACATTGTTGGATGAAAAAAGAATCGAGAGGCTGGCTAAAATAGGTAATACTGCTCCGGCCATCAGCATGGAAGGCTTTAAGAAAGAGACAGATGAGAGAAGAGGAAAGGGAGTCTGGGAGAAGATAAACGAGGCCAGGGAAAGCTTACACCAGGCGGGGATCCTGCAAGGATTTTCAGTTACGGTAACCAGGGAGAATGCAGATATTGTCAGCAGCGACGAATTCATAGATGATCTTATCGCTAAACATGTCTCCTTTGGCTGGTATTTTATTTATATTCCTATAGGGAAAGAGCCTGCTGTTGAGCTGGTGCCGACTCCTGAGCAGAGAATGAAGCTTCGCGAGAAGGTGTGGGAGTGGCGGTCAAATAAACCCATTTTTGTGGGGGATTTCTGGAATGATGGACCCTGGACAGGAGGATGTATCGCTGGAGGAAGAAAGTACTTTCATATTAATTCCCGGGGAGATGTGGAACCCTGTGTTTTTATTCACTTTGCCGTGGATAACATCATGGAGCTCTGGAAGAAAGGCAAGGGCCTAAGGGAAGCTATTATTTCTCCTTTCTTTCTTTCCATAAGAAGGAAGCAGTTAGAGAGAAACCATAACTGGCTAACTCCCTGTGCTATCATTGATAAGCCTGAAATTCTAAGGGATGTAGTTAAAGAATACAATGCTTATCCTACTCATAAAGGAGCAGAAACTATAATCAAAGGTAAAATTGCTCATTTCCTCGACGAGTATGCAAAACATCTTGAGGCAATCACTGGACCAGAGTTTGAAAAGATGCTTGCCGGAGAATATGATTCTCCCATCGTGAAATTAAGCAAAGTAATAGAGAACAATCGAAAGAAAAACAGAAAAGAAATAGAGATTCAAACTAGGACAGCAGAGAGAATATGAAAATACTTTTGATTTCACCAACCTGGAAGAAGGAGGCAGGGACCAAAAGACAAAGGAGGCATAGGGTATTTAAGACTCCCCCCCATAATCTTCTTGTTATAGCTGCCTTAACTCCTAAGGACATGGAAGTAGAGATAATTGACGAGAATATAGAAAAGATAGATTTCAATAAAGATGTTGATTTAGTAGGGATAACCACTATGACTGCTTCCAGTCCCCGTGCTTACGAGATAGCGGATAGATTTAGAGAGAAGGGGATCCCGGTGGTCTTAGGAGGAATACACGCTACAGCCTTACCAGAAGAATCAGCCCAGCATGCGGATGCGGTAGTAATAGGAGAAGCAGAGGGGAGCTGGGAAAAACTGCTCCAGGATTTAAGAGAGGGGGGAAAACAAGCACTAGCCAAGTTCTACCATAACCCTCAAAGACCCGATCCTTCAAAAATACCTATTCCTGAAAGAAGCCTTGTTAAAAATAAAGGCTATCTTCTAAGCCGCTTCTTGCAGTTAAGCAGGGGCTGTCCTTTTGATTGTCACTTTTGTTCGGTCAGCAAATTCTTTGGCAAAAAATATCGTTTTCGTCCGGTAAAGAAAGTGATAGAGGAAATCAAGGGCATGGTAGGTAAATCCCTCGGAACACGGTTTTTGGGATTTCTTGATGACAATATTGTGGGAAATATTGCCTATGCTAAGGAGCTATTTAAGGCTTTAATACCCTATAATCTTTTATGGATAGGGCAATCTTCTATAAACATAGCTCGTCATGAAGATGTCCTGGAGTTGGCAGCAGCTAGTGGATGCAGGGGGCTATTTATTGGTTTTGAATCAATTTCTGAAGCCTCTTTAGGGGAGGCTAATAAGTCGCATAATAAGATAAAATTCTACGAGAAAGCTATTAAGAAAATTCACCAGTTTGG
>JAUVZS010000126.1:0-4807 GCA_030602435.1 Clostridia bacterium | reverse complement strand
GCTTCCCACATCACTCCTGTTCCGGGAGGTGTAGGCGCCGTAACTACGGCTATGCTCCTGAAAAATTGTGTGCAGGCGGCTAAACTACAAAGCAAATAACTAGGAGGTGAAGAAAATGGCAATGAAAGGTGCTATAGAGACGAGAAATTATGAAAGAAGTTCTTCGGAAGTTTTCTCTGCTGTTAGCAAGGCCCTGGAAAACCTCAAGGTTCGTATAATTGACAAGGACGAGAAAGCAGCCAAGATCACAGCAGCTACTGGGTTTTCCCTATTCTCTACTGGTGGCGAGGTATCAATAGAAGTAAAAGCTCTTCCTGATAGCAAGGAAGTTGCTCTAACTATAGAGGAAAAACCGAAAATGAAAACAGTTGCTACTGACTGGGGACAATCTTCCCGCGACGTCAAACGCCTATTCACCAAGATTGAAGAACATCTAGGGATTGAATCGGAAACAGTTAAAGAAAAAGCTGGCAAGAAAAAAGACAAACAAACAAGTGCCTGCCCCTCATGTGGTCACTCTATAAGAGCAACAGATAAGTTTTGCCAGAACTGCGGGGCGAAATTAAGGTGAACACTCAATGAACCACGTTATTGCGAGCAAGTTCCCTCGCTTGTCATTGTGAACGTAATGAAGCACAATCTCGGTTAGATCGCTTGACGTTATTGGAGATTGCTTCATCGTTCTGAAGGATTTCAGGACAATGACAGGAAGGAACGTATCTTACTAAAATTTACAGATTAAGTGGTTAACTAACGCAGGAATATCCCGCGTAATTCTAAGTAAATCATAAGGGAGGTAAAGAAAATGTCCTTTTGTCCAAACTGTGGCAAAAAAGTCACTTCTAATTCAGCTTTCTGTTCCTCATGTGGGTCCAATTTAAAAGACACAAAGAAAGGTTCTCCCCCTGCCTCTTCCCAAAAAAAGACTACCGCAACTGAGGAAACCGGACTAGGTGCACTCGATGTAAAAACCTATATGATTATTTCCACGGCTGGCTTGGGAGCAGTAGCCTTGTTAGCCATTATGATGAAGGATAGCGTAGGTTTTATAGTTTGTGCTGCCCTATGCGGCGCTCTCTACTTCTGGGGGGTGAAAAAGTTAGAAGAAGGCGATAGCGCAACAGCCAAGAGAACTTCTTTGATTGTAGGTATCATCGGGGGAGTGATTGGTTTAGCGATGTTGCTATACAGCCAGTTTACCGGCGCTATCGTTATTTTAGTTGTGATTCCTGCCCTCTTGGCCTGGTATAAATTGGAACAAAAAAGCTGAATTGAAGATAAAAGATCTGTTATTAGAAGTAATTATACTATAATATTTTTTAATTCTTTGGACTTAATCCGTCTTAAGTTCAGCTTTCGCTCCAGCATAAATTTCTCAGACTCTTCTCTAAGTTTTTTTACTCTCTGCCTGGCATTTAATCTCTTTTCTTCCTCATAAATTTTCTCCATTATTGCATGAATCTGTCTTAATTCTTTAAGCTCTTTCATAGTTCTAAACCTCCTCTGGCGAACATATTTCAATTTCGTGGTAGCCAAGTAATCTATTTACACCATTAACCATAACTCTTGTTTTTAGCTTTACAATATGCTGGAAGTTCCAGCTTACAATCGCATCCATTCCATTTATCACAGCTATAGCTATATGAAGTGCATCACCTCTATAGCGCTCAGGAATGATTCCCTCCTTGATATAACGCTCAGCTAATTCTTCCGCCTCAATACCCATTTCAAGTAAATAAGGATTAGTCTCCTTTAATAATCCTTCCAATTGGGATTTCCTTGGTTCTGGTGCTCTGCTAATCTCCCTGACTACCTCATCTGAAATGTATATCCCTTCAGCTATCAATGGCAGACCTTTAAAGAATTTCAAGGTTATATCTCTTTTCTGTCTATCGTCTTCTGTAAATACGAAATTGAAGACAGTTGTATCAAGATAATATTTTATTGTCTTCAAATTTGCCCCTCTTTGTTATCTTAGCATGTTATCCGCTGTTGTAGCTCTTTTACCTTTGAATTAAGATGGATTTTTAAAGGCGAAAGTCTTAACCTTCCCATAATATTCCTCTCAATCTTAAATCTATACTAAAAAATAAATCTTGCAAGTAAATCTCCCGAAAAGCCCTCTTATTTTATTATCTATATCCCTTCTATCTCATCCAGAAAGGCAGGTCTGTTTGCATACTTAGTCTTGAGTAGCTTCACCAATTGCCTCAATTGTTCTCCAAAGTCTTTTATTTTCTTCATCTGTTCCAAATACCCTACAATCTCTCGATAGTGTGCTCTGCCCATCTTGCTGTCAGCAAAAGGAATGAGTAGTTCCTTATAGGCGTCAAAGTATCTCTCAGGGAATCTCTCTGATAGGTCTTTATGGTAAATGCTCAAAGTGAAAAGGCTTCTTCGAGCAAGAACATGCTTAAGCGCCTCTTCAAACATCCTCTCTCTCAGATACATGCTAATGATTGTATCCTTACTGCCGAATCTATCCTTTGAGAATCCGTTTATGATTACAGAAAATATCTTCTTCCACTCTTCCTCAGAACAAAGTTCCTTTAGTGTCTCGTAATCATCCCAGTTTCTATCTTCAATAAAAAGAGTTACAAGGTTCTGTTTATATCTCTCTGGAGAATCCTTTTCATAAAATCTATTCAAAAATCTGCGTATTTCTTTAGTTAGATGCTCGGGGAAGAGAGTAAGGCCTTCTTCAGCAATCTTAATTGCCTCTTTGCTCTTACCATATTTCTCTAAATGACGAGCATACAAAAGGCAAAATTCGTGGTGTTTGCCATAGCATCTCTGTATCAGCTCGGAGAATCCCCTTTCATCATCCAGCAAGTCTAAGATATGAAGCTGCATCCCTAAAAGCTGCTTCGCCTGATAATGTTCATGCCATTGACTATGGTCTGGTAAATACTCGGAAAGATGAGGGCTAAGTAGCCTCTTCCAATACTCCAAACCATCTTTTGATTGGCATATCTCTCTCAAAGCATAATCGTAGTATTCCTGGAAATAGTCCGGGTCATTTTCTATATATTTATTAAAAATATAGCCAATATAGTCCTTCTTTTCCTTATAGCTCAGTTTTGCTCTATTTATGCAGTTGACAAAATCCTCCATAGCCTGGCCAAACTCCCTTCCATAGTATCCATCAGAATCATCCACTCCTTCCATATTATCGGCAATAACCTCGGATAATGCCTGGTAAATGGTGGCTGCCTCAAGAAGGTTTCCCGCTTTGATATATCGGTCAGCTAAATCACAAACATAAGAGAAATCAACTTCAATTCCATACTCAATAAATCCATGACGACCAGTGGTCTCACGGTAAAGCAGACTAATCTCTTTTTTATAGTCATGGAGACTTCTTATCTTTGACCCTTTACCTGAGAAATATATGGTAAAGTGATCTCTCAAGGAAAAGTTCTTCTCAAACTCTGCCGTTAAGAATCCCTTTAGTTCATCGAGAGAGAGATTATTCAAAATTGTTTTAATTCTCCTTTCCTTTTCATCTTTATCCTTTTTGACCTTCTTATAATTCTCTGATAAGGCGAGAAGTGTGGCTACGATATGCTTACAATAACCTCCCCAGTCGTAGGGGCAAGTGCAGGAGGCTTCAATGTCTCCTTTATCCATCTGGATTGTTACCTCATAATCGCTTGTGCCCTCGACAATAGACGTAATTCTATTCCCAAATTGCTCTAGGCCTCTGACGCTACCTCCACGGAAGTATTCTATACCACGTTCAAAAGAACTTTCAGTACATAGCTTTCTTATCTGTTCAATTGTGGGTATCATTCTTTCTCACTTCATGGTAATCAGTATCCCTATGGGAATAATTTGAAAAAAACAAATAAAGAAATACTTGACAACAAGACAATCTTACTCATTTTCTATAAATGTCTTTTCTATGAAGAATCCTCAGGAGAACTACTTTATCTCCCTCAATATCATATCTAATCCGATAATCCCCAATTCTTATTCTCCATTTACCAATTTCGATACTGGCTAGTTTGATCCCTTGATAAGGATTCTTCCCTAACTCGTCTATTGCCTTCTCTATCTGTAGAGCATATTGAGGATTGACTCTTTTCTCTAAATCTTTAAGAAAAGTTTCAGTTGGGATAATTTGATAATGCTTAGACAAGGGGTTTTTCTTTTCTTCTTAAGATTTTATGGATATCTTCAATGGTTCCTACTTTTTTTTCCTCATATTCTTTTCTGGACTTCCTGAGTTCCTCTTGGAATTTTGGATCTAGTTGTTCAGCCATAGTGTCAATCATATCAATCATATCCTCGTAATCCTCTACGCCTAAAATAACCACCATTGGTTTACCTGCTTTGGTCACTAAATATTGATTGTGAGCGTAACGGGCTGTATCTATCACTTCTCCAAATTTTATTCTTGCCTCAGCAGCTTTTATTTCCTTAGGCATCCTAAAGCTTTCCTTTTTCAATTTACCATTCCTCCTTTTTTGATGATTTTGTTAAATTTAATTACTTTTATTATATAGTAGAACAAGAAGAATTGTCAAGTGCATGACCATGAACGTCTATCAGGTTTTTGTTCATCATGTAGATTCAATTTGAAGGGCGCAAAGATTGGAGATTTCCCCCTTTTAAAAATTTTGGGGAAACTCCTGGTTTTTTTTACCTTGACTGTCATAGTCGAGTTAGATAGAATTTGGGAAAACTCTCAAAAATCAGGAAAAGATCCAGTATTATGGCTATCGAAAGCAGGACAGTTAGGAAAAATCAAAACTCAGATAACTAAAGGTTTTGGGTAAATATTCAGTGAAGGACGTTCCATGTT
>JAUVZS010000111.1:0-5192 GCA_030602435.1 Clostridia bacterium | reverse complement strand
GATCCATCTGTACAGATTAGTACTTTATGTACGGGCTGAGGCTCTTTGACAACTAAAAGAGAAGTTTCTGCTTTCTGAATTACATACTGGGCAATCTCACCAAGAGCAACCTCAGTTACCCCAACTAAAATCTCAGAATATCCCCTTGAGCCAATTACCACTAGATCATAATCTCCTTCCCGGGATTCTCTAATTATCTCATCGGAAATATAGCCCTCACGAATTTTAGTTTTTGCCTGGATATCGTAACTTGCTAAATTATGTTTGGCCCTTTCTAACAATTTCTCTTCTATTTTTGGAGGAGCAGAGAGTCTTCTAACCACTGTTACTACAGTAACCTCCGGTTTTATATAACGAAATAACTGCCCGGCAAAATTCATTCCCTTTTCAGCACGCTCTTGTCCATTTGTACACATCAAAATCTTCATACCCATTTTTGGCCTTCTAAGCTATTTATCAATGAAATCCATTTACTCCAACACCTAACGCTCCCCACCATAAGTAAGCCACCATTAAAAGCACTATTAAAGCAGTGACATATACCAAAAGTCCTGCTTTTAAAAAGTCCTTAGGCTTCAAGAACCCACTGCTATAGACGATAGCATTGGCCGGTGTCCCAATTATGAACATAAATGCAAATGCACTTGATATGGCGACTGCCATCCCGAAGAATACCGGATCTATTCCACTTAAACGCGCACTCTCTAAAAGGATAGGGCCTATGGTAGCCACAGAAGGTCCATCACTCATTACTTGAGTCATAGCAGACATCGCAACCGTTCCAATAGCAGTTACTGTCATTTTTCCATTTAATGGTATCATATGATTTACCGTGCTTAAAGATTTTGCCGCTAACCAAGTGGCTGCCCCGGTCGTTTGTAGAGAGCTCCCTAATCCAATAGCTCCAAAGTACAAGAGCGGGATGCCCCAGTTAATCTTTTGGTAATCCTTCCAGTCAGCCAACCCAAACACAAGAAAAAGCACTGCCCCAAATAAGGAAATGACCCCAATGCCTAAATTACTCTTGGTGATATATAAAAAAAGAATCAGTGAAAATATAACTACCACCATCCATTCTTTCACCTGCATGGGGGACATAGTCATCTCTTTTTTTATCTTTTCTAACGTATTTTTGAGATCTGTAACTTCTGGCTTGAAGATCCTATTTAATAATAACCAAACGCAAGGAATTAAAATAAAGACGATGGGTAACGCCATAACCATCCAAGAACCATAGGCGATCCTGACCCCATATCGTTCCTCTAAAAAACCTATCATTACCACATTTCTGCCTCCACCAGAAGGAGTACCCAATCCACCTATGGCGCTACCGAATGCTATTGAAAAAAGCAATAATTTAGAAAGATGAGGAACATTTTTGTATCCTCCATTAACATTAATAAGGGCAAGAGCTATAGGAAGCATGAGGGCAGCAATAGTATGCTCAGCAATAAATGCCGCACTGATTGCGCAAAAAGTAATAATGCCTAAGCTTATATATTTAGTTTTTGAGCCAACAATCTTCATTATGAGAAGTAAAATCCGTTTATGGATGCCGTATTTTACCAGAACTGCAGCAATCATCAGTGCACCAACTAAAAACCAGGCTGCATCATGGCTAAAAAGTTTGGCGGCCTCTTTTGTTGGTAATACACCAAAAAAAACTACCCAGGCATAAACTATACCCATGGTTGCGCCTATTGGCAGCGCTTCAGTAATAAATATGACTACCAGTGAAACTAAAAGAGCAAGCATTCTTTTGCCGGCTAAAGAAAGAACGATGATTTTACCGGCAAATTCAACAGGTTGAGGTTGAGGAAGGTATAGGATAAGGATGGCTAATGCTGCGGCAATAATTAAGCCATACCTTTTTTTAATAAAAGGCAAAAGCTTACCCTTCATATCTATTAAACCCATAAATAGATATCTCCGATTTAAATCTTACTTGTATTTGATCATTCTCAATTGAGTACCTCTAGCTGGACTTGAGTCGTATTCAACTTCATCCATTAAGGTCTTAATCAAGAATATGCCAAGCCCAACTGTCTCAGGTCGCTCTACATCGGCCCGCTCAATATATAATTGAACAAAATAAGGATCAAAACCCTTGCCAAAATCCTTAACTACTATAGCCAACTTTTGCTGGGTCGACTCTTCCTGATAGAGTAGATAGCGAATATTTACCCGCTTCACGTACTTCTGATTATTGCGATAGGCATGTTTAATAGAGTTGATACAGGCTTCGGCAACAGCTATCGTGGTATCCTCTGCTTTCTCTTCAGAAAAACCCATTCTTTTACACACTAGTGAGGTGATTAAACGGGCAATTACTAAGTATTCTACACTTGCAGGAAGATCTAAATCGATAACTGCTGCTTCCTTTGCAGATTTGATCATAGGATTCTCCTTTCGCTTTTCGGCTGTATATTTTTCGCTTCACATTTACTTTATCTTCCATTTATCGATTCGGTCAAAAAATTACTTTAATATTTTTATTTTCTCTATTGTATTTATACCCAATTCTTTATCTCCTTAAACATAACAAAACAAAGGGTAATTGTGTACGTTCTGATGCTATATTGGACTGCACCTCTCTGGTTAGACAGATTAGGCTAGAGTGATCTGACAGGGTACGGTTGATTTCGGAGGAGGGAAGGAACATCTGAGTTGACGATTTCTTCTCAGTAGTACGGACCAGGGCTTGGCAGTCTCAGTCCGCCCAAGGATAACGCGAACCGGATATGGACACCCTGACGGTTTAATAATGCCAAGTTTAGTAACGGGGGCAGCCGGGTTAAGTGGACTCCACTGGTTCTGAGCTACTTCCTCGGCTGAGACACGGGCGGTATGAGGTGAATATCCCTTCAGGAGAAAATCGTATCCCAGCTCCCCAAGGAGCATAACGTCCTTAATAGTACGAAACGGGAGCATCTCCACGGATAAGGATACCTCAGCGAGGATTGTGTTGCCTGAGAGTATCAAGGGATTGGGCATTCTGAAGAACTTGACCTGGGATTGGTCGGCAAAACTGCTCCAGGTGCACAGGAAAAATGGCCGTAATTAGATTCATGAAGTCTTTTGTTTCCAATTTCTTAGACGACTTTCGGAAACTTTCTTAAGAATACTAAATTCCTAAAAATGACTTTTGTGGAACCCTATTGAGAATCTATCCCTGATTAGAAATAAATAAGTATCTACCCACCAAATTTTGCAAAATTACAGTTCCCTATAAGCGTGGCTTCTATCACTAAATATTGTAAAATTCTTGTCCAATCCAGTAATTTCAAGAAACCTCTTTGCTCTTGATCCATTACAAATAAGCCACAGGCCGCCGCCTTTTTTCTCCCGGGTTTTCTTAAGTGCACCCAATAGCATTCCTAAGCCAACGCTATCGATACAGGTAATCTCTTCAGTATCAACGATTAACTTATATTCCCCTCTTTTAATCAAATCGTCAACAACATTTCTAAATTGGATGGATGTGTAAGCATCCATATCTCCTGCTAAAATAATAAGAACATATCCCTTTTTCAATTCTTCAATCTTAACTTTTAAGTCCATGATTTTCTCCTTTCATTATAGACGGCTAATCGAATTTTTCTTCTAACTTCTTGACAATGCGTCTCCTAAAATCTGGACTAGTTAAGACCGCATCAATAACTTTTTTCTTGAAATTTGGGTCGTTTTCTAAAATATCAGCAAGTTTATCCGCAACTTCCCTGGCTAAATCATCCATTACCTTGGGACCATCTAAGACTCTCCTGATAATTTCATCCGTCAATTTCTTGTTTTGGACTAACCTCTGGACATCAAGTTTGTTACTATCCAGTCCCATCTTTCACCCTCCTTCTTGATTTGGATTTTCTCACCTAACATTGCCTCTCTTACTCAGACCTATTTTCGGCATTTCAAGACTTTGCTCTTTGAAGGATTTTTGGGGCAATCTCAGAATCACTATACCCAACTTCCGCATTCTCACGTCGAGGAAAGTAACGGCGGAAGATATCTCTCTTCCTAAAATGTTCTTTTTATCTGACGTTCTTTGGCTTGGTGGCAAGTTTTATGCCAACTTGCCTGCCTAAAAAAATAAACCATCTAGAGGCACTCTAGATGGTTTATCTATGAGAATTGGTAGATTTTTTTGCCAAGGAGAGCTAGCTCTCAGCGGTGCTCCTCAGACACAAATTTGGACATTTTTTTCCAAATACCACCATTTACTCAGCTCGGTTTAACCTGAATGCGAAGAGAACTCCATGTAGATGGACATTTTTTAGCTATCTTGTACAAAACTGTCCCTTTCCGACTTCCAGTAAGAGCTTCCGCTATTCCCGGTTTAAGTTTCCCTCAGAGCCTCCTTTTTATTCCATATTTTTCAACCTTATACTTTACCATGCGGCGGCATATACCAATCAGGTCGGCTGCCTTGTCTGGACCCATCGCCGAAATAGCTTTTCCCTCGTTTGGGGAAGCAAGGGCTATCTTTTCTTAAATTTTAAGGCAGTATGTACTTCTCTTACTACCTCAGTGAGATTAAAAGGTTTTAATAAAATAAAATCTACTCCTTCTTCCTTCATCTTTTCTTTAGGGGTAGCTACTGCCCAACCGGTAATCAGTCCTACGGGCACAGAAGGACCTATTTCCTTTATTCTTTTTGCTAGCTCCCATCCAGACATCTCTGGCATTCCCAGGTCAGTGAGAACCAGATCAAAATCACTCTTCTTGAACTCTTCTAGTCCCTTCCGAGCAGTTTCTGCTAAAGTTACACGGTGACCTTCATCGTGAAAGATCCTTCCCAGCACCTCTCTTATACCTTCCTCATCATCAATAACTAAAATCTTTCGCGAAGAGATCTTTTCTGGCTCTTTCAGTTTTTCTTTCTTTAAAGGGGCCACTGGGCCAACAGGGATACTGATGGTAAAGGTAGTTCCTTTTCCCTTGGCGCTTTCTACGTTTATCTTTCCTTTATGGCGTTTGATGATCCCATAGCAGATCGAAAGACCAAAACCTGAAGCTTTCGGACCTTTAGTGGTAAAGAAGGGATCGAAGATCTTATCCTTTATGCTCTCGGGGATACCCTGGCCTCGGTCAGTAAAGTAAAGGTAGACCTTGCCTTCCTTGGCTTCGGTTCTTACGGTAATTTCTCCTCCTTCTGGGATGGCCTCTAAGGCGTTGAAGATAAGATTAGTTAAAAC
>JAUVZS010000081.1:0-6065 GCA_030602435.1 Clostridia bacterium | reverse complement strand
GGAGCTAATAAAGGCAGATAACCATCTTCCGTCTGAACGGTCTCGTAAGCAATACCGATAATCTTTCTGTCCATCATAGCTTTAGTTAATTCCAGAGAAGAAACAAAATGGAGATAAGTATAAACAATTTGACCAGGTTTTAAGAGATTATATTCAGAAGGTAAAGGCTCTTTAACCTTTATAATCATTTCGGCTTTTTCAAAAACTTCTTCAGCTGTTTCAATTATAGTTGCCCCTGCTTGAATATATTCTTTATCTTCAATTCCACTTCCCCAACCGGCAGATTTTTCTACCAATACTTGGTGTCCTACTTGAGAAAAGGCTCTAACTCCAGCAGGAATAATCGCCACTCTATTTTCATTATTTTTAATTTCTTTTGGAATACCAATTATCATTATTTATCATTTTCCTCCTTAAAAATAATAGAGAGGGGTGGCACTCAACATTTCTTGAATATCACCCCCTGGGAAATTTTTATCCTAAGAGTTCTGGATTAGAGAAGTATTGATTTCACTTCATTAGCTAAGATTCCACTTAAGAAGACTAAACCAATTAAATTAGGAATAGCCATTGCTCCATTAAGGGTATTGGTAAGTAACCAGACAAAAAGAATCTTTACTATAGTTGAACCTTATTAATTTCCACCTTCGTAGGACTCATTTTGATCTTAAAATCCGTTTTTTTAGATTTTACTACTCAACTCGTCCTGTTCTTATCCTCTCACCCATCTTTGATATAGATGTTTCTCTGCCAATTAACCCCTGAGGTCTAAGCCGTAGGAGCAAGATTATGACTACTCCTATTATTAACACCCGGATAAAAGGTGCACGAAGCTGCCAGGCTTCTGGCAGGTAACCAGTAAGAATCTCACTCACTGTCCATGTGACCCATAGAGCATAAGCACCCAGTATAGAACCTTTATTGTTTCCAGAACCTCCGATAACTACCATGCATAAACAGAGAAAGGTAATCATAACATCATCAAAAGTTCTTGGGTTTATGTATTGAATGTAATGTCCATATACCGCTCCGGCAAGCCCCATATACATACTTCCAATTATCCAGGACATTCTTCTCCATTTGTATACATCTTTGCCAGCCATTTCGGCTAATATTGGATCTTCCTTTATTATCCTTTGGGTCCTTCCCCAGGGTGATCTAACCCCCCTTTCAAGCAGAAAGTAAGCTCCTATCAAGATAACCAGGGATATTATCATATACACCCAATCAGATGTACTCGGACTCAGCATTTCACCAAAGGGTCTGGGTATTCCTCCAATCCCCCATACTCCATTAGTTAGCCACATTTCATTCTTTAATATCAGAATGACAACGGCTGAAAGCATAATTGAGGCAATAGCTAAGAAACCAAATTCCAGTCTGAGGATCCAAGCAACAAGATAAGCCAGAAGAGCAGCGAAAAGTACAGCTCCGACCAGTCCAACAAGGTAAGGTAAACCAAATCCTCCAATCATGCCACCCCATACAGGTCCGGTTAAAATGGCTGAAGCGTAAGCACCCACAGCGAAAAAGGCAGCAACTCCAATGTTAAAAAGTCCGGTATATCCCCACTGCAAGTTTAACCCCAGAACAGCTATTGCATATGATGTACCTATGCATATAATTGATATAATATAAGCCATAATCTATCACCTCTCTAAAAAAGTTCCTTTCCAAACCCCGTGAGGTCTGAAATATATCACCACCAAGAACAATAAACAGGAGATAGCCACTTTATAAGCACTCATCTGTATAGGAATTCCAAAAAAATTAAGAGATATCTGAATTAAACCTGAACCAACCTCCTCAGTTATTCCCACCAAATAAGCAGCAGCTAAGGTTCCCAAAATAGCACCTTCTCCACCACAAACTACACAAACAAATATCCCCAGCAGGATATACCATCCCATAAGTGGCCTAACCTGGATAGTAAGTCCGTAAAGTATTCCAGCAAGTGCGGTTACAAATCCGGCAATCATAGTTGTTGTTGTATGTATAGTTTCCGGTTCAACCCCACAAACGCTTGCCAGCATAGAATTTTGAGAAGTAGCCAACATCCCCCGTCCTAGTTTTGTACGATATTGAAAAAAATATAAAACAGCTACTACCACAACAGCTACTATCAAAGTAAGAATCTCAGCTGGTGTTACCATTATCCCCCAGGGACCTTTTATTCCTATAGAAGCTCCTGAATAATAATATTTTGCCTGAGGACCCCAGATGAGCCAGATGATACTCCTTACCACAAATAACAACCCGAATGAAGTCAGATAGAAAAACATAAAAGGAGCCCCCCTCTTTCTTAACGGTTTAAATAGAGCCTTATCTGCTACAGTCATTACTATTCCCAAGGCAACCATTGAGACTATGGCAGCTATTATCAGTTCCAGTCCTCCCCATTGAGGTAAGACTCTCATCATGGTCCAGGCAAAATAAGCACCAAGAGCTAACCACGGAGCTGCAGTAAAATTAAAATATCTTTGAATGAGAAGTATATATGAGCAGCCCAGGGCTCCCAGGGCTAATATACTTCCATACACTAATCCCGATACTATCCATCCACCCATATCTATTTAACCTCCAAAATAAAGTTGTATAACTTGATCATTATCTAATAAGCCCTCTACCGTATCCTCTAGCACTACCTGCCCAGCTCTGATTAAGTATGCTCTTTCAGCTAATTCCAGTGCTTCCCGATTTTGTGCAACTATAAGTGTAGTCATTCCCTGCTGATGCAAATCTTTTACCTTATTCAAGACTTCCTTTACCAGAGTTGGTTGTAAGCCAGAGGTGGGCTCATCCAGTAATAAAATCTCCGGCTCCATCATTAAGGCTCTGGCTATGGCCAGCATTTGTCTTTGCCCCCCGGAGAATTGTCCAGCAGTCTGATTTCTTCTTTCCTTTAGAATAGGAAAGAGCTGGTAGACTTTCTCCAGCATTTCTGAGAACTTTTCTTGTGGCAAAGTATAGGCACCCATGCGCAGGTTATCAATACAGCTCATTTTTGGGAATATCTTATCATCTTGAGGGATGTAACCTATACCTAATGCCAAACGCTCTCTGGGGGTTTTGCCATTTAGCTTCTCCCCTTTAAAGATTATCTCACCTTTTCGGGGAGACAAAACACCGGATATAGTTCTTAGCAAGGTAGTCTTCCCTGCTCCATTGGGACCTATTATTGCTACCAGTTCCTTTTCTTTTATTTTTATGGAGGCATCAAACAATACATCAACCCCACCATACCCGGCTGTTACTTTATCAGTCTCTAATATCATTTTTTCTTCTTTCACCATTTCTCACCTCCCCAGATAAGCATCTACTACTTTTTCATCATGTTGTACTTTTTCCGGAGTTCCCTCAGTTAAGTAGGCTCCATCAACCATAACAATTATGGGATTACACAATTTCATAATTACATTCATATCGTGCTCTACTATAAAAAAAGTTATCTCTTTTTCCCTGGATATGGTTTTAATATACTCATTTATTTTGCCCTGCATGGCTGGAGGAACTCCTGCCTCTGGTTCATCTAACAAGACCAGTTCCGGTTCCACCATCATCATTCTTCCAAGCTCAAGCAATTTTCTTTCTCCTCCTGCTAGATTACCAGCATAATCACCAGCTTTTTTATCCAGTTCCAAAAATTTTAGTATATCCAGAGCTTTTTCAATATTCTTATTTTCCTGCTTTCTTACTCTATCTGGTCTGAACCAGTTCATCCAGATCCTTTCACCGTCCTGCTCTGGTGGGACTGCTAATAAGTTCTCCAGCACAGTTATCTGGTGGAACTCACGGGTGATCTGAAATGATCTGTATATTCCTTTAAGAAATATCTCATGAGTCTGAGACCCTGGTTGTACCTTCTCACCTTTAAAGAGGACCTCACCGGAATCCACCTCATAAAACCCGGTGATCAAATTAAAGAGTGTAGTTTTGCCAGCACCATTGGGCCCAATTAGCCCGCTGATTTTCCCGCGCTCAATCTTCAGTGAACAATTTCTAACTGCCCGAATTCCTCCAAAATTTTTACTTACATTTTTTATTTCCAATATTGAAGCCAAGATAAACCTCCTTTTTTATTTTTTAAGAATCCCCCGGCTGTAGCCGGGGGATTCTTTTGTTAACTTATCAACTAAGGTGAAGGTAGATATCTCGGACCAAGTTTTTCCCGAGAGACCGGTTCGGGCAGAAGATTTTTTATTACAACTATTTTACCTTCTATTATCTGCCAGACGCTAACTGCTCCCACTACATCACCGTACTTATCAAATTCTACTGTGCTGGCAACTCCCACATAGTCAGTATCTATTCCCTGTTTTGCCCACTCAAGTCCTTTCTTTATCTCTTCCGGTCCTGCATAAAATTTCTTTCCAGGGGCATTGTTAGCTGGTCTCATGTTGTCTCTAATGTCTTTGGATGTGAGCTCCTCAGGCAGCTTACCGGATCTGGCCACAGCTACAGCAAAGGCCACCACAGCATCATATCCTGGTTCAATAAAGGGCTTAGGTGGAAATTCACCAAATTCTTCCTTGTATTCTTCGCGGAAAGTTTCTAAGGAAGGACCTTTAAGCACACCTGAAGCTGTTCCTTTAAGACCTTCAAGGTTCTCTGCCCCTATTCCTTCTACTACTTCTGGTGCCATCCAGGCATCAACTCCGTACCAGGGAATCACATCAGGACCATATCCCATGGCTATAGCCTGCTTGCCCATAATTATCATATCCTCCGGATAAACTATCATAGGGACAGCATCAGGTTTAGGAGCAAAGGTCATTGATAATTCTGCTTTGTAGCTTGGTCTTCCAAGCTCATGAGGGATCTTGGCCAGTACTTCTCCCCCTAATTCTTCAAACCTTTGGGCAGTGGCATCAGCTATGCCCAGACCGTAAGGATTATTGGCATAGGGTATAGTAATTTTCCTTGCTCCTTCCTCCCACATCATCTCTGCTACTGCTGCTCCTTGATATAAATCATGCATACAGGCCCTAAAAAAGTAATCATCGTCATTCATAACCGAGAGCAGAGGAGAAGTAGTACCCTGACCTATCTGGACTATCTTGTTAGGAATGGTGACTGCCTTGGCAGCAGCCATGGTAACGCCACTGGAAAAGCCTCCAATTATATAAAGAACTTTATCAACTTTGACTAATTTCATAGTGGCATCAACAGCAGGAGTAGGCATAGATCCGGAATCTCTGTATACACAAATCAGTTTCCTGCCCAAAATTCCTCCTGCCAGGTTTACATCTCTTATAGCTAGTCTTACACCACTCTGCATAGATAGACCCATAGGAGCAGAGTCCCCGGTTAAGGGGAGAAGAGACCCAATCTTATAAGCCTCCTCAGCAAAGACAACACTCTGCATAAGCAGGAGTAAAACAAAAATTAAACTACAAATTACTAAACAAATCTTCTTCATATTCTCTCTCCTTTTCAAAATATATTTTGTTTTTTAAGTTTCCTCAAAAAATTGGCTGCTTTTTTTCACCTCCTTTCTGGCCTTCCTTTGATAAGATCATTTGAACTTTTATCACCTCCCCTATTATTTAATACTTAAGTGTTCGGAATTTACTTTCTCTATTTAAATATATTTAAAATGCCTTCTATAAATAATTACATAATTTTCCAGTCTCCAGTGGGATAATTTTACTTAATTAATTCTATTTCATATTCAAAGATATCAACATCTATTACACAACTACCAGGAAAAGGTATTTTATCAACGAAAATTTTTGCATACACAATAGCATTATTTCCGATCACCTCAGTCTGTTCGTAAAAATGATAAAAGTAAATTAATACTGAAACCTCGCCCCCAGAATTAGCATTAATATATTCTTCCCATTCATCAGTCTTGTTATACCAGACTCCATCAGGGATACAATAGTGTTTAGCTAGTCCATATTGACGATTAATAATTGCCTGCCAGTATTGGTAAACCGCTTCTTCCGACATTGCCCAGTCAGGGAACCCTGGGTGAATCATCCCGCAACCCGTTAATATTAAAATTAAAAGTATTACCAAGACCGATAACAACGCTCTGCTTTTCATTTTCCAAAATCGTC
>JAUVZS010000056.1:0-7004 GCA_030602435.1 Clostridia bacterium | reverse complement strand
AAGATAGACTCTTTCTCTATCCAGGGGTTAAATATAGCCGGGTCATAATTTAATTGAAGTAAGCTTTTATACAAATTTTCAAATTGCTCACAGCTTATCCCTAAGAGATTATCCTCCAGCCAAATCTCTTTTTCGGCACATATATACTTTTCCCAGGCATAGGGGCGATAATACATCAGGGCTATAGATTGAGTTTTGGTTAAGGAATCAAAATCTCTTATTTCTTTTATAAACCTCATCACCTTACTAACAGCCTGATAAGTGTAGGTTTTTTCCCCTTCCTCAGTTAGGGGAGCGCTCCTCCAATTTTCTCTATTGACAAACATATAGAAATTCATCCCCTTCAGGCCATAAGCTAGAGCAATAAAATAGAGAAATTCCAAATGCTCCCGAGAAACACGAGGGGTATCTTCTGCCTCTTTTATGTTCCATACACCTGACATAATTTCTGGAGCCCAGGGCATTCGAGAAACTATCCTCGCGTAATTAATGGCCTTTACTATGTCAGTAAAAGCTCCATCATCTAAAGGAGCAAGAGCATATATGTCATATCCTCCTAAACCAGTAACTTCTTCCAGCTTTCTCCAATTGTTAGGAACAGCCATAGGTCGATGTTGGTTGTAATTGATAGTGAAAAGAACCTCTTTTATTCCATTATCTAAATGTATTTCTTTAAGTAAGGTAAGATGTCTGGTCAGGAGCCATTCTTTAAATTCTACCCAATCCATATATTTTTTTATATCCTGAAGATGGGTAACAGCTAACTTAAAAGGTAGTTCTATATCCGAAAACTCAGCGTAGTCAGTACCACAAACTGAATTTAATTTTTCAATAGAGAAGTATTTTTCTTCTAACCACTTTTGATAGAGACCGATATTGACCTGGTTATAGTCAGAGGCAAACATTTGATCCTGGAAAGCCATGCTGGGCTCATTATCAATCTGAATGAGGACAATGGGACCTTTTGGATAACAAAAATCCTTTATGCAAAGGCCTACATCCGTTATCCACTTCCGTGCGTAGAATAGATACTGAGGGTGTAAATAGCTAGGAACATAATGGGAAAAAGGAGGGTATCCTTTCACTAAAGAGCCTTGACTATCTCTTACTAGAATTTTTTCCTTCTGCAGCAGCCATTCTGGATAGCCTCCATTTTGCTCTTCTGCACATATCCATGGACCGGGCTTAAGATGAACCCAAATTTCCAGTTTAGCACAAAGCTGTAAGAAGCGAGGAAGGTTCAACCGAGGGTCAGTTTTTCCTGTTAGGTCATTCTTTTGGGAAGAAATACTGTGTCTACGCCAGCTAACGTATGTTGAAACAATCTCAAGGCCTGCTTTTTTTAATTGAGAGAGACACTTTTCCCAATACTCTGGACCTATACGCCAAAAATGCATTTCTCCACTAAAAAGGAGAACCTTTTCCCCATTGAGAAGAAGCCCATTATCTCTCAATATAACCCCCATACTCATAAGCTTATCATCCTACATCCCAACATACTGTCTCCACGTTCACTTTTTATCCTTTTACTGAACCGGCAGTTAATCCCTTTACCATATGCCTCTGAATAAATAAGAATAGGATTACTACAGGAATAGTTGTCAACACAGAAGCTGCTCCTAAATGATTCCAATAGATTTCGTAAGAAGTAATGAACCTTTGCAGTCCAACAGGTAAGGTACGGGCCTTATCGGTGGAAGTGAAAATAAGGGCAAAAATAAACTCATCCCAGGCTCCAATAAAAGAGAATATACTGGCTGCCATAACTCCTGGAAGAGCGAGGGGGAAAATGACACGAACCATAGCAGATACTCTAGAACACCCATCTATCATAGCTGCTTCTTCCAATTCCTGAGGAATCTGGTCGAAAAATCCTTTCATGAGCCATGTACAGAGAGGAAGTGAAAACGTAATATAAGAAAGGACCAAAGCATATAAAGTATTCAACAGTTTCAAGGCTTTAATAATTTGGAAGAGAGGAATAATTAAGAGCGCACCAGGAAACATCTGGGTAATCAAAAATATTAAAAGAAGACTGTGCCCTCCCAAAAACTTAAAGCGGGAAAAGCTATATCCAGCTAAGCTTGCAAGAATGATGGCTATAACGGTAGTACTCACTGCCACCACCACACTATTACGAAAGTAAGTTAGAAATGGTGCTCTCTTTACCACATAAAGGAAATTTTTAATAGTGGGATAACGAGGAATCCACACGAGCGGAACAGTATAGGTTTCCTCAGTGGTCTTGAAAGAGGTGGAAACCATCCAGAAGAAGGGAAGTACAGCCCACAGAATTAGGATAACCAGTAAGGTCAATAATATACATTTAATTACTAGCCTTCTAACGGGAGCCACTTTTATTTCTCCTTTCCTTATCCTTCTTAACTAAAGGGGCTCTCTAGCCTCATTATCTTAATATAAAGTAAACTAAAAGCTAAAATCATAAAAAAGAGAGCTACAGAAAGAGCTGCAGCGTAGCCAAAGTGAAAAAATCTAAAACCCTGCTTGTAGATAAAGGTGACCAGAATGTCTGTTTTACCACCTGGCCCACCTCCAGTAAGAATATATATGTAGGCAAAATTATTAAACGTCCAAATACCAGCCAACAAGGTTGTAACTAAAATTACTGGTTTTAGTAAAGGTAGGGTAATATACCTCAGCTCTTGCCCCACGGAAGCACCGTCTATAGAAGAAGCATCGTATAGTTCTTTAGGGATATTTTGCAATCCAGCTAAGAGCATAATCATCATAAAGGGAAATCCCCGCCAGGTATTGGTAATTATACAAGCAGCCATTGCCGTGGAGATACCTCCCAGCCAATTAATGTTATGAGGTATTAAATGTAGAGTTTTTAAAATATGGTTTACTACCCCATATTCTCCATGCCACATCCATTTCCAGCTAAAGGCTCCCACCACGGCCGGCATAGCCCATGGAACTAATAAAAGGGCTCGGGCTAAGCCCCGACCCCAAAAAACTTCATTTATTATTAAAGCAGCTGCCAATCCGATAATAAATTGGAGAGCTACTGATCCAAAGGTCCAATAAGCAGTTTGAAGTAGAGTTCCTTTAAATCTTGAATCTGATAATATCTTTTGAAAGTTTTTAATTCCTGCAAAGATAGGCTCCTTGTAGTACAGTGGTTCAATTTCAAAGAAACTCATGTAAAAAACCTTAAATAGGGGATAGAATAAAACTATAGCTAAACATAGAGTAGCAGGTAAAATCAGAAAGTAAGCCAATCGGTTTTTCCTGATTTCTTTAAATTTTCTGGTTATTAAAGACATTTTTTGGAGCCTCCAGGTATAATTTTACCATAAATTTTCTCTTCTGGAAAATTATCCAATAAAGCCCGTTAGAAAATTCGGATGGAGCTTTAAGAAAAAGGAACCACCTTCAAAAGAAGGCGGTTCCTTTTTTAATTCAGATTCAGCCAAAATTCAATGATCCAGCACTCTTTTAACGGGTAAGAACCTTCAGTGCTTCTGCTGCTGCTTCATCTAGAGCTTCTTGTGGCCCTTTAACAAGGGCTAGAGCATCAAGCCAGGCCACCGCAAAGAGATAGTCTATTTCTCCTGCTTCTGGAATAGTTAGTCTTGACTTAGCTACCTTCAGCTGCTCCATATAAGCCTGCATTAAGGGATCCTCGCTAAAGAATGGGTCAGCATAACACGACTTTCTGATCGGCAATAGATCCAAGGACTTAGCCCAGTCTGTCTGAACATCTGCCTGCATGAAGTAATTTAAAAACTTCATGGCTTCAGCTTTATACTCAGACTGCTCCAGAACGATAAAATGCATTCCTCCTAGAACCGAAGCACTTCGCTTTCCTGCCGGTATAGGAGCAACAGCCCATTTTCCTTCAAGGGCTTCAATTTCTTTCATAGAGGCTACTGTCCAGGGTCCAGAGGTAAACATAGCCATTTTTTTGGCTGCAAATAGTGGTTTATAGTCGTCCTCTGTGTAGTTCACAGCTCCTTCTGGTATTACCTTATACTTATAGATTAAGTCTAGCCAGAACTGAAGAGCAGCTACTCCTTCTGGACTGTTAAAAGCAGGAACCAGTTGTCCATCTTCTTCTTCAAGCATCTCTGCTCCAGCAGCCCAGAACCAGGGATAAAACTCAAAAGACCACCAACCACCGAAAAGTCCTAGCCCCCATACGTCTGTTTCTCCGTCACCGTCGGTGTCTTTAGTTATAGCCTGAGCAACTTTAACCAGTTCATCCCAGGTAGCTGGCGGAGAGTCATACCCTGCTTCTGCCAACATATCAATCCGATAGAAGAGGACCAAGGTAGATATATCCTGCGGTATACCATATAGGGCACCATCACTTACTACTGGTTCAAGCGTTCCAGGGAAGAGATCAAGGACAAGGCCGGTAGAGACATAGGGATCTATGTTAGCTGCATATCCTGCTGCGACATATGAAGCAACTTTAGGCGGCTCAACCCTAGCAATATCTGGTACAGCCTCACCCATAATGAGAGTAACTAGTTTACCATAGTAAGCGTCTGCTGGTGAATTGTCTCTATCTAATTCTATCTTTATCCCTGGGTTATCTGCTTCAAACTGAGCTACAATTTCGTCCAGCTTGGCACTCTCTGCATCATTGAATTGATGCATTAGCTTAATGGTTACGGGAGCAGCTCCAGCAATTTGGCTGGCTACAAGGAGCATGCTCAGAAGTACCACCCCTACAATTACTAACTTTTTGCACATCTTTACTTCCCTCCTTTACTTTCTCAATTTTTTCTTATTTACTCTTTTTCTCTTCATCACCTCCTCTTGATTTAATGGTAGCGGTGCGATTTATCGCAATAATTAACAGTGGTGTCATTTATGGTACGATTAGCCTACAAATGGGCGATTTATTAAACCAAAAAGCTTCAGAGGCGACAGGAGGTAGTATTATATTCTCACAGTTGCTTTAGTTAGTGGTATACTCAATTGCTGGAGAGCGAGGGTTGCCGCACCAATAGCTACATCATTGTCCTTTAAAGATACAGGTAATACTCTGATTTTCTCAGGTGAAAGCATAAAGACTCTATTTTTGATAGTCTGCCTGGCTGGCTCAAGGAATAGCTCTCCAGCTTGCTCAGCTACCCATCCTCCTATGATTACAGCTTCGGGAGCAAAAATATTAATGAGGTTAGCCACTCCGATTCCTAGGTAATGACCTGCCTCCTGGACAATTTCACAAGCTAAAGAATCGCCTCTTTTGGCTTCATCTATGACCATATCCGCCGTTATATTCCCTTTATTTTTATTCAATACGTCAGCCAATGAAGAATTGGGATGCTCACTTATGCGAGCCAGGGCCCGCCTCACTAAACTGGGACCAGCCGCTAATGTCTCCAGACATCCTCTGTTCCCACATTTACATTTAGGGCCCTCGGGTAGAACAGTAGTGTGTCCAATCTCTCCCGCTGCCTCTTCAAAGCCTCTATATAGATTTCCATTAATTATTAATCCTGCTCCTATACCCGTTCCCACAATAACGCAAGCAAAGTTCTTTATCCCCTGGCCTGCCCCGAACCACCTCTCGCAAAGGGTCATAGCTCTAACACCGGTGTCGATAAATGTAGATATACCCAGCTCTTTTTCCATAATTTCCACTATAGGAACATTTTTCCAGCCAAAATTTGGGGAAAACTTTATTATTCCCGCTTGAGTATCTAAGGTTCCCGGAACTCCAATGCCAATTCCGAGGATATCTTCCTCGCTAACTTTAGATTGCTTTATTCGCCCTCTAATTGACTCAACGAGAAGGTCTATTACCTTATCAACCTCTGTAATCATTTTCATAGCAATTTTCTCACGGGAGAGATAATTAATTTCTAAATCAGTTAAGACTGAAACGGAGTATGTTTCGCCTAACTCTACACCAACTATATACTTGGCGTTAGCATTAAATTCCAAAAGATAAGGTTTTCTTCCTCCGCTTGAGTCCCCAATACCTACTTCCTTGATTAATCCCTCTACTATTAGATCTTTTACTATTCTTGTAATTGAAGGTGCACTGAGGTTAGTCTTTCTGGCGATTTCTGCTCTGGAGATGGGCCCCCCTCTTCGGATGAGCTCCAAAAGAATGGACCTGTTATGAACGTTAATGTCCTCCGGTTTCATGGTGAAACTTCTCATTTTTGACTCCCTCGCTGACCTTGTTCGAATTTGGAACTCACTTAAATTTGAGCAAGTTTCCTAGGATTTAGCCTGATTCCGGAGGAATAGACCTTCTTTTAGAATCAGACCTTTCTTCGGAATCGAACTTTCTTACAAACCTTGTGTAAGTAAGTTTATTATATAACATTTTATCCACCTGTCAAGGGGGGGGGAATTTTTGCCCTGGGAAAGTTTCTTAAAGGTAGGTTTATAGAGGGATTCTAAAACTGGGATAGGACAAGAAGAGTGGGCAAAATCCGAAAAATTGAGAGTTGGTGCTAAGTTTAGATTTTTAGGAGAAAAAAGAGCGTTTTGACATTCCTCCTTTTTTATCATAGAATACGAACAGACATGGGGCTTGTTGCCAAACCCCTATATCGACAGATGCAAATTAGCAAAAGTTAACCTAGAAAGAAAACTTTCTGGCGAAGGAGTTAAAATGAGGGTTTCCTACAACCAGCTTAAAGAAATAGTTGATTTTCCTTTTTCTCCCCAGGAGTTAGCGGAGCGGCTGACTAATCTGGGCTTAGAGGTAAAAGGAATAGAGTATTTTGGAAAATTAGAAAAGGTAGTGGTGGGGAAAATCCTTTCTATTCAACCCCATCCCGACGCTGATAGAATAAAGATAGTTAAGGTAGATATCGGAAGAAGAAGTATTTCTGTGGTTTGTGGAGCACCCAGTATAAGAGAAGGGATTCTTGTTCCTGTAGCCTTGGAGGGAGCTAGACTTCGGGGAGGAATAAGAGTAAGAAAGGTAAAGGTGCGAGGAGTAAATTCTCCGGGAATGCTTTGCTCGGAGGATGAGCTTGGATTAGGCAAGGATCAGTCGGGAATTATGG
>JAUVZS010000053.1:0-7161 GCA_030602435.1 Clostridia bacterium | reverse complement strand
ACATTCTGGTGAAGAAGAATTGCTTCCATAATCTGATTACCGATGGTATGAAGGGGAGAAAAAGAGGTCATTGGCTCTTGAAAGATCATGGCTATCTCTTTTCCCCGGATAGACCTGATCTTTTTTCCCTGGGGGTCCAGTCTGGCTAAATCCAAAGATTCTTTTTTAGCCTCACCGTTTCTCTGGTGAAGAAGGATTTCTCCTTCTACTTTTCCTGGAGGAGGGACTATTCTAAGAATTGACTGAGCGGTAACACTTTTACCACAGCCAGATTCTCCCACAAGACCTAAAACTTTCTTTTTTTCTATTTTAAAACTAACTCCATCTACTGCCTTTAAGACGCCTTCATCTAAATAAAAATAGGTTTTAAGGTTATTTACTTTTAATAAGAAATTATTGTTTTTCACCGCAAACTTCCCTCTCTTTCAGAGATAGGCCGAATCCTACATACTCTCTCTGGAAAATTAAAAAACTAGATTTTGTTGTAGTAATAAAAAAAAGAGAAAAGTATAGAAAAAAATTAGCTTACCAGAAGTGGGGTGCATCCAGGTTTACCTTTTAACTTCTTTAAAAACTCAGGAATTTCACCCCCAGCATCAGCAATAGCTAGATTTTTCATCTTCTCGCAAATATCAGGATGCTCTTGGGCAATGTTCTTTTCCAATTTGGGATCTTTTTCTAAGTCATAAAGAAGAGGAACTTCCCCCCAAAGATAAGCATTGTACCAGTAATCTTTATCTCGAATCATCACAAATGGTCCCCAACCACAGCTAATGTGATCGTATATCTCTTTTCCCTTACCCAAAGCTAAAGACCAAATATCCTTTCCCTCCATTGGTTTTTCTGGCTCTATTCCTAATCTAGCAAGAATGGTGGCCGGTAAATCATAGTTATAAACTAAACTCTCGCAAACCATCTCCGCTCCCTCTCCTTCAGGATGCCGGATCATTAAAAGTAAGTCACAAATCTCTCGCGTCATAGGATGGCCTTGTTTCGAAACCAAATTGTGTTCCCCAAGGCAATGTCCATGATCGGATATCACAGCGATGAGAGTATTGTCCATTAGCCCAAGATTTTTCATTTCTTCAAGGAAATAGCCTAGCCAGTGATCGACCAAAGTTACCTCTCCGGCATAATTTGCTCTGAGGCGCTTTAACACGCGCCCGCTAAGTTGATCGGCTCTACCATAAAGAGAAGCTAAGAAATCAATAGTATCCTCATCGGGGTCATACATTTTTCGATAAGAGATGGGGGGATCCCAGGGCTCGTGAGGGTCAAAGGAATCAAGGACAAGGAAGAACTTTTCTGCATCCTGGTTTCGCTCCAGCCATCTGGCTCCAGCTTTAAAAACTCGGGCCGGGAAGTAATCTTCTTCATAACACCTTCCTGCTACATTCATTAAATATTTACTAATAAAATTTATGAATCTCTCATTTCTCAAATTCTCAGGGATATGAGCTAAAATTTCTTCCCGCGAAGGATAAGGTCCTGAACGATAAGGATCGCACTCCTGACCCCTTATCCAGGTCCACTCATCAAAGCCACGATGAAAGTTTTCCGATGGTTTAAACTGATGGTAAGTATCGGTTATGAATGCAGTACGATAGCCATGGCGAGTTAAAATTTCAGCAATAGTATCGCGTTCTTCGGAAACAGGCCCCCAGCCAGGTGCACCAACAAAAAGATTACCCTTGTAAGCCTTATGACCTCTAAAGGGAAAGATACGGCAGCCTGTCTGTAAGACTCTTCGAACCTGCAAAGTGGGAAGCGATCCTGGATAAGCCTGAGTGAAGAGCATCGATTCTTTAGCTAAGGAATCTAGATAAGGTGTCTTGATCCACTTATTTCCATAACAGCCCACATGATCCTGCCTCAACGTATCAATGATTATCAGCACTACATTCATCTATATAACCTTCCATGTTTTAATCCTGAATTGAAGATATGCCTCAGGAAATGTCCTTCGGCAGGCGTACAAACCTCTAAATCTTTAAGCCAAGGAAATTTTTACTGTTCTTAAGCTCTCATTAATCACTTTTCCTTCAGAAGCCTTTCCATCTTAGTCCTTCATCGAGCATAATAAGGTAATTTTCTACAGGGATGTAATTAGCAATGGAATTTCCTGAACCTAAAGCGTATCTATCAGGCATACATTCATCTAATATATTTCTTACATAATCTCTTAAACTTTTCTCATCTAAGCGGCACAATTTGTCCATATCTACTCCGCCAAGAGTAGTAATTCTATCTCCGTATCTTCTTTTAAACTCTCCAACTGGAATAATTACATCTTGAAAGGAATGAAAAGCATCAATTTTCACATTCTCAATAAAATCTTCCATAAGGGTTAAAACATTTCCGCAACAGTGAAGACAGTACATTCGCCCATATTGATGAGCCAGGGCAGCAAATTTCTTATGCCATGGTAGGACTAATTTCCGTAGAATCTGGGGCGAAAATGTGGTAGAAGTCGTAAATCCCATATCATCGCCCTGGAGGAAACCCCCCACTCCATCTATGCCTACCATGTTTTCATAAACATTTTGGATTATCCCACCCACTTTATTAAAGACCGCCTCCACCAAATCTGGGTCATCATATAAAAGATAACTCATCCCCTCAAATCCCAAAAGAACTTCACTGCATATTTCTAAAACCCCCGCGCATGGAAAAGTCATTATTTTCATACCTTCAGGTAGGTTTCTAGCCGCAAATTCATAGGAAGAATAATCTATTTTATCTAGGTTCGGCCAGGGGTATTCTTCGAAATCTTGCCATGAACTTATTACTCCCTTTCCTTCTTCTACCCATGTTCTTTCTCCTCGGCTAAGTAAAGCCGTGTCTTCTGTTTGCCTCTCTTTTCTAGCAAAATATAACCCGCTGACTCGTGAACCATTTAATGCTACGTAGTCGTAGCCCATTCTATACCACCAGTCTATGGTCTGTCTCAGAAATTTCTTTTTTATTTCTGGGGACCAAGATAGAACATTTTGCGGCAGAGATCTAAGTACACTTTTTCCTCCCCAGAAATCTTCCATAATAGAGGCCATAACTTCAGGATCAGCAAATAACTCCACAAAGTGGACTTTCTCTGCTTCTTTTTCTCCTTTTATAACCTTTTCAAATTCTTCAAAGTCTGGTTTCGGATTCTTCAGTGGTACTTTAAGCTCGGTAGACATCTAAACCTTCTTTCTCAGGTGATCTCGCCTAATGTTAAGAAACCTTAAGATTCTCCCCATTAAGCCCGCTTCTTAAATAATTTCTCTCCACAAGATCCTCTTGCAATTAACTTGGCTTTTAAAACTATCTCTTCTTCTGAAGTCTTTCCCCTATCACCTTTATTTATTATTTGCAAAAGAGTCTGGAAGGCTATGGTACCGACAGAATAACTGGGCTGCCTAACTGCAGTTAAAGGAGGCTTCATTAAAGGAGCCCACACAGGATCATCAAATCCTACTATAGCTATCTCTTGGGGAATCCTAACATTATTCTCATTTAGAGCCAAGAGTGCACCTGTAGTCATTACTTCGTTGGTTACAAAGAGAGCATCTGGAGGATTTTTCATTTTTATAACCTGTTGGGCGGCTTGTCTGGCTTTTTCCATCTTAAACTCTCCATACTTGACAAGTTCAGGATCTATCAGAATATCATTGTCCTTGAGGGCTCTCTTGTATCCCTCGAATCTCTCATCACTAGTGGTAACCCCGGCAATACCATTAATTACTCCAATGCGTCGACGCCCCAGCTTGATGAGATGATTCACTGCCTCATATGCTCCTGAGAGGTTATCTACTATTACCTTGGTCGCTTTTATTTCTTTAGGCCCCCTATCTAGCAAGACCACAGGTAGCCCCCCTCTGATTAGCTTTTTTAGATAGCTGTTGCTTTTAGCAGACATAGAGATAATCAAACCATCCACTCTCTTTTCGTAAATTACCTTTAAATATTCGGTCTCTTTCTCTAAATTTTCATCGCTATTACACAATATCACATTATAGCCATTTTCCCGTGCTACATCCTCGATGCCTCGCACTGCCGAGGTAAAGAAGAGAGTAGTTATATCAGAAATTATTATGCCGATGGTATGTGTCTTCCGAGTCATCAAGCTCCTGGCAATAATATCAGGTTGATAGCCTATCTTCTCGGCAACCTTAAGAACCTTCTCTCGAGCTTCTTTACTGACATACCCATAACTCCCCAAAGCTCTACTGGCTACAGCTGTAGAAACCCCAGCTTTCTTAGCTACATCTTTTAAAGTCTTTCGCATTTAATCTCCCCTGAATTTAATTTTCCTAGAATAAAAAGGGACATGATAGCCCTTTCTTCCTGTTACATAGTATAATCCAATCCATTATATCTGCCCTAACTTTGTGTAATTTTTTCCTGATATTGCGCTTCTGTCACCTTTAGTTATACTACATTAACTCTTTTTTCTGTAGGTATCTATAGCCCGATACATCACTTTAAGATTCTCCATAGGAATATCAGGAAGAAGAGCATTGGTTGCTCCAATAATAAATCCCCCTTTTTTATAATCAAATAGTTTGAATTCGTCATAGATACTTTCTTTTAGTTTCTGCACGGATATTTTGGGTAAAAATCGGACATCCAGTCCGGTAAGAAAACAAACCTCCCCCCTGAAATCCTGTACTATTTTCTTTATATCCATAACGTCGGGTTGGAGTGGATGCAAAACATCCACTCCAATTTCTATTAAATCAGGAATTATTTCTCTGATATTCCCGTCACTGTGAAAAAAGACATCCATTCCATGGTGATGAACTTTCTCAAAAGCACGTTTGTACCAGGGTTTAAATACCTCTCGCCACATTTTTGGACTTACCAGTAGACTTCTTTCAGACCCCCAATCATCACCAAACAGTATCCCATCCACCCCAATCTCTGCACACTTTTTTATAACAGCAGCAGCATAGGTAAAAAATACTTCCAGCAAAACCTCTATCTTATCTCTGTTAAGGTATAAATCTGTATACACATTTTCCATCCCTCTGAAAAGATCCAGCTTTTCTTTAAAAAGAGCAAGCTGGATGTATAATAAATACTGACTATAGTATTTTTGGCGCAGTTTTCCCAATCCTTCAAACATACCAATCTTAACAGGGTCAGGAATATTTCTCAAAAAACTTTCCAGTTTTTTCCAATCTTCTAAGGGGCGCTTTTTTGCCTGGATAAATTCAACTGTAGCATAGTTCTCCATAGGTATATGCTCAACATCTAAACCCCAATCTAACCACACATCGGCATAAACATGCCACATAATATCATCAGGATAATGAGCAATTAGGGACTTCAATTCTTCACCATATTTTTCTAATGTTCCTCCATGATACCATACATTCAACAGCTGTGGGATATTCTCCGGATAATCAAAATTAATCGCCTTTCTTACCTGCTCTTTGATTAGCACGGTCTCCTCCCTCACCTGGCTTGATTTTATTCCACAGGAAAATCCAGCAAAGAGAATTTACTGTTTTATCTTATTTATTAATATGTCAACGCGGTATCACACATGGTCAGGTAATTCTCAACCGGAATATAGCTAGGAATTGAGTTGCCCGCGCCAATAGCGAATCGTCCGTTCTTACGGCACTTATCCATAATCATACGCACATATGTTCGCAGCTTGTTGGTTGGGTAGCGCACCAACTTGTCCACATCGACACCGCCGAGCAGGGCTATTTTATCCCCCCAGCGTTTCTTATATTCCCAGATCGGCGTAATCACGTCCTCAAAGGAATGCTTGCCATCGATCTTCACGTAATCGATCAGGTCATCCATAATGCTATCGACACACCCACAATTGTGCAGAATATAGAGCAAACCCTTCTCATGTGCCATCTCAGCGTATTTCTTATGCCAGGGAAGAATGTATTTCTTCAGGCTGGCCGGCGAGATCATCGTTGCGCTGTGAAAACCCATGTCTTCACCCTGGAAAATGGCATAAAGATTGGGTAACTGAATCAAGCGACAGTTGTATTCCTCAATTAACTTACCTAGCCGATCCGTCACAGCTTGAAAAAGCTTGGGATTATCATATAAAACGTAGCACATACCCTCATGACCCAGCAGTCGACAAACATGTTCAAACACACCACCAGCGTGGCAGGTAATGAATCCAAGCCCCTCGGGCAGGTGCGAGGTTATATGTTCATGGATGAAAAAATCACTGTCCTTAACCACTGGCCAGGGATACTTCTCATAAGTTTCCCAGTCCCGGACTGGTCCGATACCGGTTTCTGCCCAAGCACGGTTGGCGTCTTCGGCTTGATCACTGGTGTCCCTGGTAATACGGCTTTGAGCAGGCAGCGGCAGACTCACCTCAACCCGCACAAAGTCATAGCCCATATGGTACCAAAAAGCGATCTGGTTATCCAGCCAGCCTCTTATTATTTCCATCGATTCATGGGACATATCCATTTGCCCGCCCATGTATTCCTCCTTTTCTGAGGTAGTGACCCACTTACGTCCCATCATTTGCGTCAAAATCGGTTTCATCACTGCATTATCAATCAGGTATTCAACCATTGGTGGACGTTCGGGAGCTATCTCCCCCTTAATGACCTTAACCCAGTGTTCAATATTGGGTTTTGGTTTTTTCAAAGGAACGACAAATCTACCCATTTTAATATTACCCTCCTTTTATAAAGCCAATTTATTTTAACTTATCCTGACTTCAAGTTAGTATTCCAGAGGTTTATCCTCCACCTTATCTCTGATATTTATTTCTCGCACGCCTCCACACTAACTCAGCCACACTTTACCAATTATCCTAAATATATTGCCTGGGAAAAAATCTCCTCAAAATGAGGAGTAGTTGCCAATTCAATATAAGAAACCCGAGAAGCTATATCTTGCGCTTCAACTCGCTTACTAATAGAGAGTAGCGCCAGCTTAGCTCCTATACCAGCGGCATTACCTACTTGTTGAAAATGGTCCAAAGGCAGCCGCGGCAACATTCCAATGGTTACCGCACTACCCACGTCTATGTAACTGCCGAAAGCTCCAGCAATGATTACTTTTTTAATCTCTTTTTCAAGATAACCTTTCTCTTGCAAAAGCACCTTAATACCGGAACGGATAGCTCCCTTGGCTAATTGTATCTCTCGTACGTCTTTCTGAGTAATGGTAATTGCCGGAGAA
>JAUVZS010000162.1:0-4155 GCA_030602435.1 Clostridia bacterium | reverse complement strand
AGGTGGCCTCTTTGTTTAAAAAAATCTAGGAACTTTTGCCTAATCTCATTTCCAGTCATAGGTAAACTCCTGTTTAGTAATTAGTGACACAAAAATGGGTCAAGTAACTTGACAAAAAATTTTTTTGTTATATATTATATTTGAAAGTACTAAAGCCTCAATTTGAGGAGAATTAATCCCTGCTAAGTGCAGGGCTTTTCTATTTTATACCTCTCATAACATCAGATTCAATATCTTTCAGATATATAACTTGATTTGCTGCTTTCTCAGCACCTTTAGATAATCTATCTTTGCCTGCTATAACTACAACTTTTTTATATTTTCCTTTTAAATATCTTATCAATTTGATAAAATCACCATCCCCACTACATAATACGCAAACTTCATAATTATTAAGACTATCTACGGTATCTATTGTAATCTCAACGTCAAAATTACATTTATGTTTAAATCGCTTCTCTTCAGAGTCATATACTCTATTAACAAGTTTTTGCCTAACTCTGAATCCTTTATTCCGCAAAAATTTAAAATAATTCTTTTTCGTCTCTCTCATACAAATAAAATCTTCCAAAGAATTCCTAGGGTGTAGATCGAAATATCCAGCTTTAGAGAGCACTCCTTCATAATAATAGATCTCGACAACATCATACATCGCATTTAAAAATATTTTAAATCTTTCCCAATCAATCTCCCAAGTGTGTTTCTTTAGATAATAATGATAATTTCCATAATCAATAAACACGTTAGCCTTAGCTTTGTTTCTCTTAATGGACTTTTTCTTCAATTACTTTTCTACTCCAGCATTTCTTAAAGTACAGGCAACAAAGGGAACCGGGCTACTTTTTTATTTTCTCAAGAAAAGTAGGATGTATCCTTATTTTTTCAGGTCGCGGGCGACAAATTTCGATTCGCTATTCACGAAATACAATTCACATTTTTTTCACTATACGCTATCCGCTATACGCTCTACGCTTTTTTTTCACATCGTCCGCAGGGGATCTACATCCACTATCCCCTTGACTCCCCTAATACCACTAAATAAAGAATTCAGTTTTTTCTTCAGAATCTGTCTTATCAAAGACAAATTCTCATCTTTTAAAACCAGATGATAGCGGTACTTTCCTTTTATTTTACCAAAAGGACAGGGAGAAGGGCCCAAGAACTCTATCTTCTCTCCATCCAATCTCTTTTTAAGTGCCTCTGCTACCTCCTCTATTCTTGCCTTTGTTCTTCCCTCCAGAAGTATCCTTGCCCAATGTAGATAGGGTGGATACCCTAAATCCTTTCTTATCTCTGATTCTTTCTGGTAAAAATCTTCTTCTTTTGAGACTGCTGCCCTTATGGCATAGTGAGTAGGATTGTAAGTCTGGATAACTAACCTTCCTTCTTGTTTCATTAATCTTTTAATCTTGGCAAGAAGTTGAAAAAGATATTCACCGGCTCTAAAATCGGGTAAGTTTAGTAAACCGTCTGCCAGGACAACCCCTACAAGACTCATATGCTTGAGAATTTCCTCTCTGATAACTAACTGCGTACCTACTAAGATATCAATCTTTTTCTCCCAGAGATCAGCCCGCAGTTTTTTATACAATGATGGAGAATTGATAGCGTCCAGATCGCCGCGTCTGATAGAGGCCCCAGAGAATCTTTTCCTCGCTTTCATCTCTACCTGCTCTGTTCCTAATCCTGCCTGCCGAAAGTAACTTCCCTTACAAGAAGGGCAAATTCGAGGAGCTCTCTCTTCATAAGCACAATAGTGACAAATTAGCTTACCTTTTAAATGAAAAGTAAGACCTATATTGCAATTAGGGCAACGAGGTACTCTTCCGCACTCAAGACAGAGAAGAAAATTAGCAAAACCACGCCTATTTAGAAAAAGAAGGGTAGGATTATTTTCTTGTAAATTTTTTCTAATTTCCCTTTCCAGGCTGGATGAGAAAAGTCTATCCTTCTCGGTGCGCATATCTACAATTTCAACTTCAGGAAAACTCCTCTTGAACCGGGAAGGCCTCACTGACTTATAAATCCCACTCTTTGCCCGATGCCAGGATTCTAAAGAAGGACTTCCCGTAAAGAGGACTACAGGGAAACCCTCTATTTCTGCCCGTTTAACGGCAACTTCTCGAAGGTGATACCGCGGTGTCTCTATCTGTTTATAGGCAGAATTTTCTTCTTCTTCAATTATGATTAAACCCAACCTGGGGCAAGGAGCAAATACAGCCGAACGCGTCCCTATAGTTAATGATGCCTCTCCTCTTTCTATCTTGCACCACTCTTCGTATCTTTTTTTAGGAGAAAGTCGGCTGTGAATAATAGCTATTTCTCCTTCATAATACGGCTGAATTAACTCTTGCAAGAAAGGAATATAACTAATTTCAGGAACGATTAAGATAACCTGTTTTTTCTCTTTTAAAACCTCTTTTATTAAAGAAAGATAAAAGAAGGCTCTTTTTTCTCTATCTTCCGCTCTGAAGAGAAAGACTTCTTTCCCCCTCACCCCAAACTTTCTAAAAGCCTGGCTAGCAGAAGACTCTTTATCGGCCTTCTGGCTGACAAGAAGCTCTTTATCCTTCTTTTCGCCCTTATGGATTTTAAAAGTCTGCTCTATAGGGAAAATCGAATGAAGAGCCTGCCCTAGAGAACAATAATAATACTCACTTATCCACCTGCCTAATTTAAGAAGATTATCGCCCGGAAGAAAATCATCTAGCACTCTGATAATCTCTCTTGAGCGAGACTTAGCCTCTCCTCTTTTTATCTCCTCCACTACAAAACCACTTAAAATTCGTTTCCCAAAAGGAACAAGTATTCTTCCCCCTATCTTAACTCGGGAGCTGAGCTCCGGGGGAACCTTGTAAGAAAAGGACTGATTCAAAGGAAGATTCAAAGCTACCTTGATATATTTTGCTCTTTTAGCTTTCATCATGTCTCGTATCTCGTATTGCGTGATGCGTATTGTGTATATAATACAGTGTACAGCGTTTATTTGTCATTGCGAGTCTGCCGAAGGCAGGCGTGGAAGATTGCTTCGTCGCTTCGCTTCTCGCAATGACAAATAGGAAACACGAGTATCCAGCATCGAGCATCGAGAATTATTCACGAGATATCTGCTCAATGATACTATACAAAATATCCATTCCCTCATTTAAAATATCTTCCTCGATATTTAAGGGAGGAAAGATTCTTATTATGTTTCCTTGGGTTACATTTAGTATCAGACCCTTTTTTAAACTTTCCTCTAATATCCGCTGGGCTAACTGACCATTTTTTACTTCTAAAGCGAGGAGCAGTCCCTTTCCTCTGGCATCTTCTATAATGCCTGGAAATTTACTCTTCCAGTTTAATAAACGACGGAGTGCCTTTGAACCAACTTTTTCTGCATAGTCAGGAATTTTCTCTTCAATTAAGGTCTTTATTACAGCCAGGGCAACTGCACACCCTAAAGGATTACCGCAATATGTACCCCCATGGTCTCCAATTTCTAATTTTTTACTAATGTCTTCTCTCATAGCAAAAGCACCGAAAGGAAAGCCCCCGGCTATTCCTTTGGCCATGGTCAAAAAATCAATTTTTATATTTTTATCCTGAACAGCAAACATCTTTCCCGTTCGACCAAATCCTGTCTGAATCTCATCAATTATTAATAAAACATCATTCTTAACACAAACTTCAGAAACAGCCTCCAGATATCCTTCCTCGGGAATATTAACTCCACCCTCGCCTTGTATAGGCTCGAGTATAACAGAAGCAACTTCTCGGTTAATAGCTTTTTTCATGGCCTCAATATCATTAAAGGGGACAAATTTATAATTTGGCATTAAAAGATTGTATCTTTCTCTATGTTTTGCCTGGCCGGTTGCCGAAAGAGTACTTATAGTCCTTCCATGAAAACTCTTTTCTGTAGAAATCACATCCAACTTACCGCTCACTTTTCTGGCTAATTTTAGGACAGCATCATTTGCTTCAGCGCCGCTATTAGTAAAGAAAATCCTGGTCAAATTGCCCGAGAGAATACCAACCATTGTTTTTAATAATTCAGCCCGAATAGGCGAATAAGTTAAGCCTGAATTTGGATTCTGCATAATCTTCTGGGATTGGGTAATTATGGCCTGGACTATATTGGGGTGAGAGTGTCCCAGACAGGTAACTCCCCAG
>JAUVZS010000025.1:0-9385 GCA_030602435.1 Clostridia bacterium | reverse complement strand
AATTTAAAGAGGACTTCCGAGAAATTCTCGAGGCTCTTAAGGAAGGGAACGGTAATCTAACTAAACGTCTTTTGCGTAGACACGCAGAGAAATTCATTCGTGAAGTTAGGAAGCAGTTATAGAAACTCTCTCTTTCTGCATGACCGTTTTAAACGTGTAGTATAGTTGTGTCAGTAGGCTTTGAGTTGTAATTTCTTCGTAGCGATCTGAAACTACGTTTTACTGTCCAATAGTGAATCACGTATAAGGTCATAGTTAATTTAAGGAAGGTTCGCTGTTTGTGCTCTTTGGTAATGATGCTGCATAGCCGGAGGATGGTGGGGGAGAGACCGGAGCTAATCCGGCGCCGAAGGGGCAAACCCTAAACTTAGGGTAAAACTCTCAGGCAAAAGGACCCTAACCTGACGGCCCTCTGGAGAGACTTCTCTTGAGAAAAGGGAAGCGCCGAAGGGGACTTGTTGTTTCAGGTAATAAAATCTCTCAGGCAAAAGGACAGAGGATACGATAGAGGATATGGTAGTCTCCTCTATCGTATCCTCTTTTTATTTCATGAGAATTTTTAGAATCCGGGAAAGGGGAACACTAAAACAAAAATGAGACCTACCAGGGTAGAAATTAATTTAGACAATATTGCCTATAATATTAGTGAGATACAGAGGAGGATCGGTGATAAAGTCAATATAATGGCGGTGGTGAAGGCCAATGGCTATGGACATGGGGCAGTAGAGGTAGCCAGGATTGCTATAGAGAGCGGAGCCCAGTGGTTAGCTGTGGCTATGCTTGAGGAAGCAGTGGAGCTCCGTGAGGATGGAATTCAATCACCGATTTTGGTTTTGGGATTATCCCCACCAGCCGAGGCTGAGGGACTAGTTAAATATAAACTGGCTCAGGCCGTTTGTACTAGAGAGCTGGCCCAGGCGCTGTCGGCTGAGGCCAAGCTGATGGGTCAAGCCACCAAAGTTCATGTGAAGGTAGATACAGGGTTGGGTCGATTGGGAATCCTGCCAGAGGAAGTGACAGGCTTCATAAGTGAGATTTCTCATCTTAAAGGCATTGAAATAGAGGGCATTTTTACTCATTTTTCGGCAGTGGATGAAGATAAAAGTTTTACTGAATTACAAATCAAAAGGTTCAAGGAGCTAGTTGTTAGTTTAGAAAAAGCGGGAATCCATATCTCTGTAAAGCACGCCGCTAACAGTGCAGCAGTTCTGGATATCCCTTCCTCTTATTTTGATTTGGTACGGCCAGGAATTATGCTCTACGGACTGTATCCTTCACTTAAGGTAACTCATAGTATTCATCTTAAACCTGCTATGAGTTTTAAGACTCAGGTAGCTTATCTGAAGACCGTGCCTGCGGGAATTAGCCTCAGTTACGGTAGAACCTTTATTACCAGGAAAAAAAGCAGGATTGCTACTCTTCCGGTAGGCTATGCAGACGGATACACAAGAGCTCTATCTAATAAGGGAGAAGTGCTTATTAAAGGAAAAAGAGCTCCTGTGGTAGGTAGAGTATGTATGGATATGATTCTGGTAGACGTTAGTCATATTCCAGATGTAAAAGTAGGCGATGAGGTGGTTTTGTTTGGAAGGCAGGACGGTGCCCAGCTCTCGGTGGATGAGATTGCCTCGAAGATGGGTACTATCAACTACGAGGTTGTATGTGGTATAGACAGGAGAGTTCCCAGGGTATATATAAAAGGTGATGAGAATTAGAGTCAAGATAAACGCATTCCAGATGAATAGAAAAGCTAAAAACCAATGATAATTGGTGTACCTAAAGAGATCAAAGATAACGAGTACCGGGTAAATATCACTCCAGGGGGAGTAAGAGCTCTTAAAGAGGCTCATCATAAGGTAATTATTGAAAAGTCGGCGGGGTTAGGAAGTGGAATAAATGATGCTGAGTATGAGAGAGCTGGAGGTGAGATTAAACAAACTAGAGAGGAAGTTTTCCATGAAGCAGAAATGATGGTTAAGGTTAAAGAACCCCTTTTTGAAGAGCTTGATCTTTTCCAGGAAGGACAGATTCTCTTTACCTATCTGCATTTAGCTGCAAATCGCCATCTTACCGAGGGTTTGCTAGAGAAAAAGATAATCGGAATAGCCTACGAAACTGTTGAGCTTCCTGATGGAATCCTGCCTCTCCTGGTTCCTATGAGCCAGATAGCCGGACGGATGTCTCCCCAGATAGGGGCTCATTACTTGGAGAAAACACAGGGAGGAAAGGGAGTTTTGCTGGGAGGAGTGCCAGGTATTCTTCCTGCCAAAGTAACTATTTTAGGGGGCGGAACTGTAGGTATTAATGCGGCTAAAATAGCTGTGGGTATGGGAGCGGAGGTGTGCGTCATTGATAAAGACCCCAAGAAACTCATTTATCTCGATGATCTTTATCAAGGAAGAGTGAAAACTTTGACCTCTGTTCCTCACAATATCGAAATGCTAATCCCTGGAACTGATCTTCTTATAGGAGCGGTATTGATACCTGGAGCCAAAGCCCCTCAATTGGTAAGTAGTAAGATGATCAGGAAGATGGAATCCGGCTCGGTAGTCTTAGATGTGGCTATTGATCAAGGAGGTTGCATAGAAACCTCCAGGCCTACCTCCCACAGCGAACCTATCTATAGTGTAGATGGAGTCATCCACTATGGAGTTACTAACATACCTTCCATAGTAGCCAGAACTTCAACTTATGCTTTAAGCGATGCGACTTTTCCCTATATCCTAGAATTAGCTAACAAAGGAGTATCCAGAGCAGCCAAAGAAAATCCTGCTATAGCTTGTGGGATAAATCTGTGGGAAGGTAAACTTACTTGCAAGGCTGTAGCTGAAGCACATGATCTAGAGTATTGCCGGGTAAACTTATGTATAGCGATCTGAAATTACGTTTCACTATCCAATAGTAAATCAGGTATAAGAGAACATACCCAGAGCTCTCAAACACCTCATTTAATAAATAAAAGAAGGGAGAAGAAAATGGGCTATGAGAGAAGCAGCCTGGAAACACCGGAATTTAAAGTATTGAGTGAATCTCAGCGTCAGAGGATATATTCGAGAGCTTTAGAGGTTCTGGAGCGAGTAGGAGTGAAAGTTTTCCACGAAGAAGCCCTTTCCATGCTAAAAGATGCTGGAGCCTGGGTGGATGGTAATATAGTGCGTATACCTTCTTTTATAGTAGAAGAGGCAATAAGAACCGCTCCCAAAAAGATAATAATCTATAACAGAGATGGAAAACCTTGTATGAAGCTGGAAGGGACTAATTCTTATTACGGAACTGGCTCAGATTGTCCAAACATACTTGACTCTTTTGCGGGAGAGATAAGAAAATTTACTCGAGAGGATATAGGTAAAGCAGCACTTATAGCTGATGCACTTCCCAACATAGATTTTGTAATGTCTCTTGGGCTTATATCTGACAAACCCGTGGAGGTCACAGATCTTTACCAATTCCAGGAGATGGTTTTTAATTCTAGGAAACCCATTGTTTTTACCTCTCATGATTTGCGAGGTAATAAAGATATTTTTGAGATCGCATCTGTAGTAGCAGATACAAAACAAAAGCTTGTCCAAAATTCATTTATTATCCACTACATTGAACCATCCTCCCCCTTAAGACATTCCAAAGAAGCTGTGGACAAGCTACTTTTCTCCTCCGAAGCAGGAATTCCTCTAATATATACACCTTGTCCTTCAGGAGGGGCTACAGCCCCGGTTACCTTGGCTGGTAATATTGTATTAAGTTTGGCCGAGAGTTTAAGTGGAGTTGTTATTTCCCAACTTAAAAGAAAAGGTGCAGCAGTTATAGTAGGAGGGGTTATCACTGTAATGGATATGAGGACCACTTGCTACTGTTATGGTGCAGCCGAGTTTCACATTTTAAGTGCAGCCCTTGCTGAGATGAGTCACTTTTTAGACCTTCCTATGTTTGGAACAGCAGGCTGTAGTGATTCTAAATGCCTTGATAATCAGGCGGCTATTGAGGCAACTCTCTCTATCACCCTGCAAGCCTTATCTGGAGCTAACTTAATTCATGATGTAGGCTATATTGGTTCGGGATTAATTGGCTCTTTTGACATGCTGGTGATGTCAGATGAGATAATTGGAATGGCAAAAAGATTTATGCAGGGTATAGCCACTACCAAAGAAGATCTTGCGGTTGATTTAATTGATAAGGTTGGATCAGGGGGTAGCTATCTAACTGAGGAACATACGCTTAAGCATTTTAGAACCGAACATTGGTTCCCCAGGCTTATGGATCGGAGTGAGTACAGAAAATGGTCTTCTGAGGGGGGAAAAACTTTAGCTCAAAGAACTAATGAGATGGTTAAAAAAATTTTAGAAGAATACAAACCATTTCCTTTGGAGGAGAAAAAGAAAAAGGAGATAATAGCCTTGATTAAAAACGAAGAAAAATCCAGGAAATTAGGGGAGGAATGAATGAAAGCAAATTTAAGTAAAATTGAAGGTATACAATTTAGAGTTCTCTCACTCAATCAAATAAAAAAAATTCACCTCACTACATTGGAGGTTTTGGAAAGAACCGGTGTTCGAATTAAGTGTCAAGAGGCCCTTGATCTATTGCAGAAGGCTGGATGCAAGATAGAAAGTGAGGTAGTTCATTTTCCTCCCCATCTTGTGGAATGGGCAATAAACTCTGCTCCTTCTCAGGTTCTTCTATCTGACCGTTTGGGAGATAAAAAGTTGGCTTTAGGTGGTCATAATAGTTATTTTGGCCTGGGGCCAACCCTGCTTAATATGATTGATCCTGAAACAGGAAAAAGACGCCCATTTAAGAAAGAGGATACAGCAAATGCAGCTAAAGTCGCCGATGCTCTACCCAACATTGACTGGGTTATGGGATTGGGTACAATTAGTGATGTTCCACCTCAGTATTCGGATCGTTTTGAATTTGAGGCAATGGTTAAAAATACCTCCAAACCTATTGTAATATGGAACTACACTAAGAAAGGATTAGAGGATACTATGGAAATGGCCTCTGCAGTAGTGGGAGGAAAAGAAAATCTACTTAAAAGACCCTTTATTGCCGCCTATTCTGAACCCATCTCTCCCCTAACTGGAGATAGAGCGGCTACTGAAAAACTTCTTTTGGCTGCTGAGTATGGAATACCCATAATTCACACTCCCTGCGTTCAAAGTGGGGCTAGTGCTCCGGTTACTCTTGCAGGTGAGTTGGTCAGTGCCAATGCGGAGAATTTAAGTTCTCTGGTAATGGTTCAGCTAAAAAGAAAAGGTGTTCCCTTCTTAATAGGCGGAGTGCTTACTATTATGGATATGCGAGACGCTCAGATGTCCTACGGAGCACCAGAACTTTCCCTGGCTCTATCTGGCTTTACCGATATTGCCCACTATTATGGAGTTCCCACCTGGGGAACAGCAGGGTGTAGTGATTCTAAGCTTCCTGATGAACAGGCAGCTGTTGAGGCAACATTTTCCTGTCTTTTTTCAATGTTTAGTGGAGCTAACCTTGTCCACGATGTAGGGTATTTGGAATCGGGGAAAACAGGAGCTTTAGAAATGATAGTTATGGTTGATGAGATATTAGGTTACATAAAAAGAATAGCTCGAGGAATTGAAGTAAACGAGGAGACATTAGCTGTTGACGTTATAAAGGAGGTAGGCCCAGGAGGAGATTTCCTAGCCCATCCACATACTCTAAGGAATTTCAGAAAAGAGTTATGGGAGCCTGATTTATCTGATCGGCAAACCTGGTCTAAATGGGTTGAGGGTGGAAAAAAGAGGATGCAGGATAGAATAAGGGAAAAAATTCAGCATATTCTTAAAACACATACTCCAGCACCTTTATCTTCTCAGGCTGAGGAGAAGATACAGCAGGTTATAAATTGCCTAAAAACAGATGATAAAAGTTGAGCACATTTATAAGGTATTTGGCGAAAAACCTGAAGAGGCAATTAGGCTAGTTAAAGAGGGTAAATCTAAAAAGGAGATACATACTGAAACTGGCAAGGTGGTTGCAGTTGATGATGTTAGTTTTGAGGTGAAGGAGGGAGAATTATTTGTTGTTATGGGCCTATCTGGTAGCGGGAAATCAACTCTCCTTCGCTGTATCAATAGATTGATTGAACCTACCTTGGGGAAAGTGTTCCTTAAAGTGGACAACAAGCAGCTGGAGATCACCTCTTTAAAAAAGAGAGAGCTAAGAGAAATAAGGAAAAACATGGTGAGCATGGTTTTTCAAAGCTTTGCTCTTTTTCCTCACAAAACTGTTCTCTCAAATGTTACTTTTGGAATGGAGGTACAAAAAAAGGAGAAAAAATACAGGCAGGAAAAAGCCAGACAAATTTTGAATATGGTGGGATTAGAAGAATGGGCCAATTCTTACCCTTCTCATTTAAGCGGTGGAATGCAGCAAAGAGTTGGGTTAGGTAGAGCTTTAGCTACAGAAGCTAAAGCTCTTTTGATGGATGAGCCCTTTAGCGGCCTTGACCCTTTAATTAGAATGAGAATGCAAGATGAGCTTTTAAAACTGCAAGGTAAATTGCAAAAAACTATTATTTTCGTTACCCATGACCTCGATGAAGCTCTTAAATTAGGTAATCGCATAGCAATTATGGAAAATGGGCAAATCGTACAGATGGGGACAGCTGAAGAGATAATTCTTAATCCTAAAACAGAATATGTGGCAAAATTTGTGGAAAATGCTGATGCTTCCGGTGTGATTACAGCTGAAACAATAGTCCGCACCATTCCTGAATGTTCCCTCCCTCTGCAAAAAGTCTGCAAAAAAGGAGAGGAAAAACCTTATCTAATAGATGAAGAAAGACAAATTTATTTGAGTGTTGATGGGGAGATGAGAGCAAAAAAAGCCCAAATATCAGGCAAAGATTTACCCATTAGAGTAATTGGGGAAGAAGAAAAGATAGCGCAGGAAGGGAAAGAGGAAAGATACCTATCTGCTGTGAAAAGTAAAGTGGTTTTGAGGGATATTATAAAGATTATGATGGGGGCTAACTTACCTTTAGTATTGGTGTTATCCAATGAGGGCAGGCTAAAGGGAGTTATTACAGAAAAGCCTCTTTTCCAGATAATTTTAAAAGAGCATGCTAAGGGGAGTGAAGAATAGATGAAACAGAATAAATTAATAAATGCAGTTTTGCTGGCCGCTGTTTTATTGTTTTTATCTGCCCCTGCTTTTTCTCAAGAAATAAGGGGACTGGCTTTATGGGAGGCTATAAAACCAGAAAGTAAAATTCCTTTATCTATATGGATAGAAGAGGGAGTAGATTGGTTGGCTGTTAATCTTAGTTCCTTTTTTGATTCTATTACTTATCTAGTAAACTCAATTAGGGATTTCTTTTTCTCATTTTTCTCATTTTTCCCGGTACTAACGGTGAATCTTTTTGGAGCTTCTTTGTATATTCCTGTATTAGCTTTGGTGCTTGCCTTGGTAGCTTACCTTGTTTCAAACTGGAAAGTTAGCGTTTTTACCTTTTTTTCCCTGGTTCTTATCTTTATGCTTGGTTTATGGCAAGAAACTATCCAGACTTTTTCTCTTACCCTCACAGCAGCCTTTATTACTTTGGTTTTGGCGATTCCTCTGGGTATTTTGGCTGGTAAATCTGATTTTGTAGAGGTAGGGGTCCGGCCCATTTTAGACTTTATGCAGACTATGCCTGTATTTGTCTATCTTATTCCAGCTGTTATGTTTTTTGGAATAGGTGTTGCACCTGGAGTTATTGCCACCATAATATTTGCTCTTCCTCCGGCGGTAAGACTAACTGCCCTTGGTCTCAGGGAACTCCCGGTAGAAATTGTGGAAGCAGGGAAAAGCTTTGGTTGTAATGCCTTTGAGCTTCTGTGGAAGGTGGAGCTACCCATGGCCAGACCCTCTATTATGGCTGGGGTAAATCAAAGCATAATGATGTGTCTTTCTATGGTGGTGATTGCTGCTTTGATTGGTGCAGGAGGATTGGGAGGTGAAGTAGTAAGGGGAATCCAGAGGATGATGGTGGGAAGGGGAATGGTAGCTGGCATAGCTGTTGTCATTGTTGCCGTTATTCTGGATAGGATGACAAGGTATGTAGGGCAAGTTAAAAAAGGAAGGAGGTGATGGGCTTTATTTATTTTTGTGCAAAAAAATCTTTGTAAAGGAGTAAAAAATGCGATTAAAAAGTAGCTTAGCTAAAAAAATGCTAATAGGGGCGGTTTTACTCTGTCTTGTTCTTGGTCTATCTGCAGGGCCGTTGTTAGCCGAGAAAAGGATCATAAAGATAGGGTGGGTTGCCTGGGCAGAAACCGAGCCTGTAGCATATCTTCTAAAAGATGTTTTTGAGGATATGGGATACAAGGTTGAGCTCATTTTGAGCGATATAGGAGTTGTGTATACAGCTGTAGCACGTGGTGATTTAGATATAGGACTTGAAGCCTGGCTCCCCCTAACTCATGAGGCCTATTGGGATAAGTTCTCCACCGAGATTATTTTCCTCCCTATGTATGAGGATGCAAGATTAGGATGGGCTATTCCCGATTACATTCCTGAAGATGTATTATCTTCGGTAGAGGATATGGGTAAAGCCGAGGTTAAGAAGAACTTAAAAAACCAGATCGTAGGTATAGACCCTGGTTCAGGCCTGATGCAGCACTCTGAGTTAATGATTCAAGAGTATCCTTCTCTTAAAGGCTACACGCTGATACCTGGAAGCGATGCAATGATGATGGGAGCTCTCAAGAGGGCTATTCAAAGAAATGAGTGGATAGTGGTAACCAACTGGAACCCTCATATATCGTTCGCCGCATTTTCTAAAGAGGAAGGTGGACCTGGACTTCGCTATCTGGATGAACCAAAGAAAATCTTAGGAGGGGAAGAGTTTGTCGGGGTTATAGTAGGGAGAACATTTTATGAGGACCTTCCTTCTGATATAACTGGATTTTTGAGCAGAATGTGGTTTGATATCCTCGAGATTAATGCCCTCATGTTCCAAATGACTGAAGGTCTCTCTGTCGAGGAGGTAGTTGAAAAATACATAGAGGATAACTCTTCTAAGATAAACTACTGGAAAACAGGGAAAATCTCTTCTTAGCCAATTTCTCAGTTACCCCCGTCTCCATAAGAGGCGGGGGGTGACGGAGATTAATAAAGTATGGACAGATTAGCTCCTTTTCTATCTAAAAATGTAATTGAGGAAATTCATACCCGGAGCTTAGAACTACTGGAAAAAGTAGGGGTAATTTTCCCCTCCTTGAAGGTAAGAAAAATCCTTCAAAAAGGAGGAGCAATAACTAAGGAAAATAGTGAACTGGTACGTTTTCCTCCCCAGCTGATAGATCACTATCTAAAGCTATCTCCATCAGAATTTGTGGTAAAAGCTCGCAGTCCTGATAAAAGTATTAGGATAGGAAGAAGCTCT
>JAUVZS010000286.1:0-2504 GCA_030602435.1 Clostridia bacterium | reverse complement strand
TTGCTCGTTTTGGTTTACTCGTTCATCTCTCCTCGGGGGAGAGGATTAAGGTGAGGGGGTGCTTTTCTCGATTAAATCCCTACCTTTCGCAAAATATCATCAACCCAGCGAAGATAATATTGAGGCTCAAAGATGGAATCTATCTCCTCCTTTTTCAGGTATTTTGCTATTTGCTCGTCCTGCTCTATTAGATGCTTGAAGTTCTTATTTTCCTCCCAACATCTCATAGCATTTTTTTGCACCAGCCGATAGGCCTCCTCACGAGAAAGCCCTTTTTCTGCCAGTTCTAATAGTAGTCTCTGGGAGAAGAAAAGACCCTTTGTTTTTTCTATATTTTTCTTCATATTGTCGGGATAGATAGAAAGATTTTCTAAAATCCGGGTGAATTTTTCCAGCATATAATCGAGCAATATCGTGGAGTCAGGAATGATTACTCTTTCTACTGAGGAATGGGATATATCTCTTTCCCCCCATAAAGCGATGTTTTCAAGGCCTGCCTGCAGGTTACTTCTTACCAGGCGAGCCAGGCCGCAGATACGCTCACAGGTTATGGGGTTACGTTTATGGGGCATAGCCGAAGACCCTTTTTGCCCCTTAAGAAATGGCTCTTCTACCTCTCTTATCTCTGTTCGCTGTAGACCCCGAATCTCTAAAGCAAACTTATCTAATGAAGAGGCAATGATGGCTAAGGTGGATAGATATTGGGCATGGCGATCTCGCTGAATTATCTGATTAGAAACCGGGCAGGGGATAAGGTCTAGTTTCTTGCAGACATACTCTTCCACTGATGGCTCTAAGTTGGCATAGGTTCCTACCACTCCTGATATTTTACCGTAGGATATATTTTCTTTGGCCTCTCTCATCCGCTCTAGATTCCTTTTTGTCTCCTCGTACCAGAGGGCAAACTTCAATCCCAGAGTGATGGGTTCAGCATGGACACCATGCGTTCTTCCCATCATTAGAGTGTCTTTGTATTTTCTAGTTTTTTCTCTTAATACCCCAGCCAGCTTATCTAAATCCTGAAGGATTATCTCCGCAGCCATCTTCATCTGCAGGGCTAGGCAGGTATCTCCGATATCGGATGAGGTAAGGCCAAGGTGGATGTAGCGGGCTTCAGGACCCACGTACTCGGCGAGGTTAGTAAGAAAAGCTACTACATCATGCTTTACCTCACTTTCTATCTCCTTTATCCGTTTAATATCAAAATTTGCTTTTTTCTTTATTTTATTCAATGCTTCGGGAGGGATCTTTCCCAATTTTGCCCAGGCCTCGCAGGCGAGGATCTCTATCTTAAGCCAGAGAGAAAATTTCTGCTCTTCTTTCCATATCTTTTTCATGCGGGGGAGGGTGTAACGGGAGATCATTTCTTTTCCTTCTGTTTTCGTATTTTAGATATAGTTTTGAGAGGCAAGCCCCAAATGTGAATAAATCCCTCTGAGGCTTTTTGATTAAAGACATCTTCTTTGCTGTAAGTAGCCAGTTTTTTATCATAAAGAGAGTAGGGAGACTTTCTTGCCACCACCTCACAACTTCCTTTATAAAGCTTTAGCTTAATCTGGCCGCTGACAAATTTTTGAGTCTGGGTAACAAAGCCGTCCAGGGCCTGGCGAAGAGGAGAATACCACAGTCCATTATAAACCAGCTGGGAATATCTCTGGGCAATAACTTCCTTAAAGTGGAAAGTATCCTTATCTAAAGTTAATCTTTCCAGCTCCTTGTGAGCATAATGAAGGATTACCGCTGCTGGTGCCTCATAAATTTCCCTTGACTTTATACCAATGAGTCTATTTTCTACCAGGTCTATGCGCCCGACGCCGTTTTTTCCTCCTATTAAATTTAGCTTTTCTATTAAGCTGGCCAATTCATAGCTTTTTCCATCTAATTTTGAAGGCACTCCTTGCTGGAATTCAATCTCAATATAAGTGGGCTTATCTGGTGCTTTTTCGGCAGAGCTGGTAATCTGATAAACCTCAGGCGGCGGCTCTCGCCCGGTATCTTCTAGGGGCCCACATTCAATACTCACTCCCCATAGGTTTCTATCCATGGAATAAGGAGACTCCTCGCTTATTTCAATAGGGATATTATGCTTCTGGGCATATCTTACTTCTTCTTCTCTTGAGGTTAGCTCCCATTCTCTCAAGGGAGCGAGGATGGTAATTTCCGGGTTTAGAGCTTTAGCTGTTACCTCAAATCTTACCTGGTCATTTCCTTTGCCCGAACATCCATGGGCAATAGCTTCTGCTTTTTCCTTTTCCGCTACCTTTATCAGATTCTTGGCAATGAGAAACCGGCCCAGAGCAGTGGCCAGAGGATACTTTCCTTCATAAATTGCTCCTGCTTGCAGGGCGGGTAGGATATACTTTATGGAAAACTCTTTTCTTAAATCCTCAACATAAGTCTTGCTGGCGCCAGTATTTTTAGCTTTTTCTTCTATTGAATCCAGGGGGCTACCCTGTCCCAGATTAGCTGTATAAGTGATTACCTCTGCCTAGTATTTTTCCTTA
>JAUVZS010000130.1:0-4740 GCA_030602435.1 Clostridia bacterium | reverse complement strand
ATTCTGGACTGCCACAAAGCATCTTCAGAAGTGTTATACAGATAAGGTCTGCTGCCTTGTAAACATCCTCATAGGTCTTTCCTTCAACAATCACTTTACCACCGTCAATAACCAATACTCTTGTCTTGCTGCTCCCGCTTTTAGGTCCCTTTATCTGAATTATTGGAGTCTCGAAGGTTGCATCCTCAAGAGCTTGAATTTGAGAGCCCTTTACAACAGATCGTTTTAACTTACCCCCTGGTTTTGTATAGGCAATACCTGCGAATTTTCTTGGATTAACAATTTGTATATATCGCGCTATATCAGTAGCAGCTGGCATTACATCGTCTTCTTCATCTGGATTTATAAGTAGTGTAGTGTGTAAAACTCCCTGTCCTAATATTCCATAAAGAAGTGAGGTATTCTTCTCTAATTCGTTCTTTCCAGGAGCCTCCAGTAGCACTTCCTGAGCTTGTATAGGTGAAGTTTTAAATGGGAATCGTGCCCCTCTCAGCTCAAGAAAGTAATAATCCTTCTCTTTATCATAGACAACCTGTCCAATAAACCTACCTAAGTTAATTGAACCTGTCTTTAGCTCTCTGTCTTCTGGTATCTGTTCAGTTTGAGTAGAATAACTCTCTGTAACTACTTTCTTAGCAGTTGTCTTCGACCCCTTACTTTTAGATATTTGTGGATTCTCAGCTACCACTGGGCCTTTGCTTTCTTCTGGCTTTTCAACTATAGTCGCTAAACTTAGGCTTCCGCCTATTAACCATGCTCCTATAGCAAAAGCAAAAAACACACAGAGAACCAGAATTGTAACCTTTTTATTCTTCATGGTAATAACCTCCCATCAACAAGTTTTATCTTCTTTTGGGCAAAATTTGCCATCTCTGAATCATGCGTAACCAATAAGATAGTTACACCTCTTTCATTTAGTTCCTTCATATAACATATTATTTCCTTCCCAGTTTTTATGTCCAGATTACCTGTCGGCTCATCAACAAAAATAACCCTTGGGTTATTAGCCAAAGCCCTCACAATGGCGACCCTTTGTTGCTCTCCTGTACTGAGTTGAGCTGGAAATCGGCTACCTTTATCTTTTAATCCAACTTTTTCCAATAATTCATTGGCTAAGTATTCCTGCCTCTTTTTCTTTATACCAGCCAAATATAGTGGTACTTCGATATTTTCAATCGCGGTTAGATAAGGAATGAGATTAAATGCTTGGAATACAAACCCAAAATTCTTTCTTCTAAAAGCTACTCTGTCGCGTTGGTGTAATTTATAAAGCGATATCCCATCAATTATAACCTCACCCTGGGTCGGAGTTAATAGCCCTGCAGCTACATTTAAGAGTGTGGTCTTACCACTGCCGCTCGGACCAATTATTGAGATAAACCCACCTTCTTCGATCTGAAGGTTTACATCTTTAATTTGGTTGAACGATTATATTTGCGCCAAATCTTAAAAGCTGTTCCTTAGTCCTATCATGCAATGCCTTGTTTATTGTCTGACTGGCAACAAAGATACTAATTCCTAATAGTATGGTTAGCACGCCTGCTATTGACTTTCTCGCTCTTCGAAGACTTTCCTTTATGACGAAATCTATTATACGCATCATCTTCTCCTGCTCTCTCTTATTTTAGGGTACGGCATGGCGTATAACGACGGAAGATAACCGGCTCCTTAATCAACTGCTGGGAAAAGGTTAAAGTAACTCTTTTCTTGGCCAATGGTAGGATTTTCTCCACAGGCAGGACAATCTTGGTCTTGACGAAATTTTACGTAGACAAGTCTATCTTTCTCTATCCTCAAAGCCTTAGCCGGACATACGTCTACACATAGACCACAGAGATTGCAGTCTTAAGGAGAAAAGATCTTTCTTCTTCTGCTTCATGATTCCCGCACCTCTTAACTCTTTCACGTCATATCTACTCATTTTTAACCATTACTGTTCAAAATATTGTTCCATGCTGAAATATCGCTCTCCGGTATCGGGTAGAATCACCACTACGACCTTTCCCTTGCCTAGTTCTTTGGCCACTTTGAGGGCTGCCACCATTGCTGCTCCACTCGATATTCCCACGAACAGACCCTCTTCCCTGGCCAGCCGTTTAGCCATGTGAAAGGCATCGTCATCGGAGACAGTAATAATTTCGTCAATAACTTCTTTATTTAAAACCTGAGGCACAAAACCGGCCCCTATTCCTTGAATTTTATGAGGACCGGACTCGCCTCCAGAGAGAACTGCCGAGGCAGCTGGCTCGACGGCGACAATTTTTACCTTTCCATTTCTTCGCTTTAACACCTCTCCCACCCCGGTAATAGTTCCTCCCGTCCCCACCCCGGCGACAAAGGCATCTAGTTTGCCTCTTACAGCTTCAAGAATCTCTTTAGCGGTAGTTTTTCGGTGAACATCAGGATTAGATGGATTATTAAACTGTTGAGGCATAAAGCTATTGGGGGTGGCCTCAACTATTTCTTCTGCTCTCTTAACTGCTCCTCTCATTCCTTCGATCCCCGGAGTGAGAACAATTTCTGCGCCAAATGAATTGAGGATGAATCTTCGTTCTACACTCATCGTCTCAGGCATAGTGAGGATTAATTTGTAGTTCTTTACTGCTGCCACCATGGCCAGTCCAATTCCCGTGTTCCCAGAGGTGGGCTCTACAATAGTAGCTCCCGGTTTCAATATCCCTTTTCTCTCAGCATCCTCAACCATTCTCAGGCATATTCTATCCTTTACACTTCCTCCCGGATTAAAAGATTCTAACTTAGCATAAATTAAGGCCATCTGTGGCTGCCTTATTTTATTCAGCCTTACCATAGGTGTAGATCCTATGAGCTGCAGCACATCATCAACTACTTTTGTACTCGACATTACCTCATCTCCTTCAAATTCTATTTTTACTCTCTACCCCTTCCCATAAAGTAAACAAATTCTACCTGGTCTTGGTCTTTCAACACAGTGCGACTATACTCTTCTTTTTTGATTATAGCATTGTGCAGCTCTACAGTTACCACCTCTGGTCTAATATTTTTTTCTTTAGAAAATCCCTGATTCTCGCCCCTTCTTCCGGCGCCTCTTTCTTACCATTAACGAAAATAGACATCTTCCTTTTAACTCACCCCTCCAGAATTTTCAGTTTTTCCTCCTTAATCTTTCGCCCCTTGATCTTAAATGATCTAACCTCGGGCCGGTCTCTATTGGAGAGAGAGATTATTAGGTAACTTGCCTCCTCATAATAGGCGAGATCGCAATCCTTTTTAGACGGATAAGCAGAACTAGCAGGATGGGAATGGTATATTCCCAGCATTTCGATCCCCATCTTCCTCATTTGTTTAAAAACCCGGAGCTGCTCTCCTGGATTCATGAAAAAGGTAGTAGGGCTCTGGTCAGTATTGGTCATGGGGTAAACCCGGGATGCAACTCCATCTTTACCAGCCAGGATACCACAGGCTTCATAGGGATATTCGGTTTGAGAATGCCTTATTATGGTGTCGAGGTCTGCCCTTTTTAAGATAATCATTCTTTATTAAGCCATAACATTGTCTTTAATTTTTTTTGCCGGTTAAAGCCAATATTTTACCAAACCACGAAGCCAAATGCCTTAAATCTGATAATCGGATACTTCTAAGGCCTTTATCAAAACCTGAGCTACCTCAGGCCGCATAATTTCCATGGGAGGCAACATCTTTTCCTTAAGCAGACTGCGGACTTTAGTGCCACTTAGTGGAGTATGATATGCTGGGCCATGAGGACAGGTCTTGGGAGTGCTCATACATCCACAGCGGCGACAGAAGAAGGCATGATCAAAGAATAAGGGTGTTATACCTAGCTCTTTTTCTTCAAATTCATCAAAGATTCGATGGGCATCGAGCGGATCATAGAAACGACCCACACCCGCATGATCTCTTCCTACAATAAAGTGAGTGGATCCATAGTTTTTTCTAACAATAGCATGAAAAACGGCCTCTCGTGGACCTGCATACCTCATGGCAGCCGGAAATACCGCCATAACTACCCTATCTTTGGGATAATATTTTTGTAGGACAATTTCATAACTTCTTATCCTTACTTTAGCCGGGACATCGTCCTTTTTGGTTTCTCCCACCAGAGGATGCAAAAGAAGGCCATCAACCGTTTCCAGGGCACATTTCTGAATGTATTCGTGAGCCCGATGCATGGGGTTTCTTGTCTGAAAACTCACTATCCTTCTCCAGCCTCTTTTCTTAAACTCATCTCTAGTCTGGCGAGGGGTAAGTCGGTAGTTTAGAAAATCCGTGTGGACCGGGAGTCTCAAGACCCTGATCTTTCCCCCCAGAAGAATATCCCCCATCTGATAAAGCCCATCTACCCCGGGATGACTTCTGTCTTCAGTGCCATAAACCTTGACCGCCTCCCTTTTTAGGTCACACCGATATTTCTCTTCCAGGGATAAGGTTCCTAAGCTGGTTCCTGAATCATCCAAGAGGGCTATCTCTTCTCCCTCCTTTAGAGTGGCCCCTTTTTCTTTACTAACAGATAGAGTAACGGGAATGGTCCAAGGTAGACCATTGGCCAGTCTTTTTTCCTCTAAAACGCTCTCATAATCTTTTCCATTCATAAAACCCTCTAAGGGGGAGAAAGCTCCTATGGCAATCATTTCCAAATCTGCCATTTCTCTTTTATCCAGATGGATCTGTTTTAAACTGAGAGTGCTCTCAATCAAGGATTGACGTTTTTCTTCTTTAACTAATCTATTTATAAGTTTTCCT